>CALJNA010000039.1 GCA_937981955.1 uncultured Granulosicoccaceae bacterium | reverse complement strand
CCCCGTGTAAGACCCGCCTTGGCCATGACATTGTCGATTGTCACCTGTGAAAACCCGTTTCGGTTAAACAGGATTCGGGCGGCCTCGATTATCTTTCTGCGAGTTTCAGACTTATGTTCGTTCGTATAGGGCATCGCGTTCTCCTGTTCTCTATCCAGTGAATGTAAACAAAAACTAAAATATGTTCTTGAACATATTTTAATTGTTGCCACAATAATAACTCGCCGGCAAGACGGCCTGATAACTGGAGATCATCGCCATGACTGAACCTTTACTGCCTGTCACATTTACCTTTATCAGCGTAATTGCTGTTTTTCTGATTCCCTTTACTGGATGGGTGGGAATTCGGCGCGCGAAGGTCAATGTGCTGCGCGCTGATGGGGGAGACGCAATACTCTTCAAACGCATTCGGATTCACGGGAACTTGATGGAGAACATACCGCTCTATGCCATTGTTCTTGGTGCATCGGAATATGTAGGTCTTGGGGTTAACTGGCTTTGGATTGCAATTGCAACCTTTGCTGCAGGGCGGATTTCACACTACGTGTTGTATGACAGTAAGGTGCGTGGAGTTGCAATGTTCATCACCTTACTGCCTGGTGCGGTAATGAGTATTTGGCTGTTACAGCAAATCTGGCGCTGACAGGCTGAAACGTTTCTGATAAAGAAGGGTAATAGTTTGGCGTTTGTGTTCCGTGCTGAGGGCAGGGATATACTGGTATTGCCAAGTATTATATCCAACGCCGAACATTGTCACAATATTGCGAAAAATCAGAACCAAACTTTTGCAAAAGAAACCGTTCCTCCGGTTTGATTTGAAAGTGATTAATGTAAATTACAAACATGGGCAATAAAAGAACTGCAGCCAAATTTGAAAGAATTAAAGCCCAACCGGATAAACATAGAAAAAAGCCAACATACATAGGGTTACGACTTATTTTATATATACCCGCAACAACCAGATTTTCAGATTTTTCGGGAAATCGCGGGTCTACCGTCGTACCAGCCTTGCGAAATTCCAGTACGCCCACAATTGCAACAATAGCACCCATTAAGATCACTACTAATCCAACAGGAATACTCCCGGGTATCGAAAGTGAAAATGATGGTGCTAGCTTTGACAAAAAATACATCCCAAAACCGACTAACAGCATTTGTATTAAAGGCGGAACTCTTAATTCCAAAGTATTGTCTCCGGGTTCGATGAGCATGACGACTTTTGCCAGTGTCAACTAACTCAATCTGCTGAAACCACCGTTATTCTTCTGTTCTGCTTGCCTTTATTTTCGATTTTACGCACCAGCATAGGTCCGATTTCTTTCGTTGTGCTAACGTGCGTTCCGCCACATGCCTGAAGATCTATACCATCGATTTCCACGAGTCTGATAGTGCCTTCCGCATTTCTCGGTGGTTTTACTGACATTGTTCTTACCAGCTCAGGATGAGCGTCGAGTTCGGCGTCTGTTATCCAGCGCATGCTGATGCTTGCGTTTTTCTCAATTAGTGCATTGAGCTTTTCGGTCAACTGTTCTTTGTCCAAAGGCTCTTTTAAATCGAAGTCGAGCCGTGCTCGATCAAGTTGGATCGAACCGCCATTTACCGGCGCGTCGATCATTGCGCAGACCAAATGCAAGCAGGTGTGAAAACGCATGAGCTTATATCGCCGCTCCCAATCAAGCTCGATCGTGGCCGCGTCACCTTCAGTTAACTGACTTAGGTGCTCTGGAGCAAGCACGTGGATTAGTTCACCGGTTGCCCGATCTTTTTGTGTGTCGATAATATCAAGAGCTGTGCCATCGGCGAAAGTGAGTTTGCCTTGATCACCGAGTTGGCCTCCACCATGAGGGTAACAAACAGTTTGATCAAGTTGCACACCTCGCTCATCTATTTGAATGACTTTCGCATCACAGGTTTTTAGATAACTGTCATTGCGAAATAGTTCGTTTGTTGTATTACTCATCGTCAGTATCGTTGCGTTAAAGGTCAGTTTATAAATTCTGTCAGTGTTTTAAGCCCGTAAGCGCGGTTCTATTCGCCCTGTTTAATGGCAGCACCCTTTACCCAGTGCCTTTAACCGCCAATAATTATACGGTAGTGGCGCGAGAAAACCTGCCAGTAGCATGATAGGCACTACCCACCACGTTAAACGTGCACCGCCAGTTAAGGCTACGTCAGTCAGATTCATGGCCAGCTCCATCGCGACCATCGAAATAAGTGACATACCGGCCGCTGTTTTAAAAGCAAGCTTGAGTGTCATCTGCTTTGACAGTATGAATGTTTCCAACGCAATCGAGGTGATCAATCCGTTTACAATGGCAAGAGACATAATTGCCAGAGTTGGCCACGGAATTTGCATTAGTTGAAAATAAAGTATGGTGCCCATGTCACCAATTGAGCAACCGAGCAAGCACCATAATGTGTTAATCGATCCCTGTTTCCAGACGCTGTAATCGAACCAGTCAATTTTTAACGATGATAGCGTTTGTTCCATTGATAACACCCGAAAAAGTCGAATAAGTGTGTATCATAAGCCTTCCAGCTACTGGAAGGTCAACAGGGTGGTTAAATGGGGCTAACAATCGGCGATGCCGCAACTCAGTCGGGTCTGCCAGCGAAAACTATTCGTTATTACGACGAAATAGAACTTGTTTCGCCTTCATCAAGATCAAAGGCCGGGTACAGGCAATACGAAGCCGCAGAGTTGCGCAAACTGGCCTTTGTTAAACGCGCACGATCGTTTGGCTTCACGGTTGACGATTGCCGTGAGCTGCTTGGGCTCTTCGAAGATCAGGCGCGCAGCAGCCGTAAGGTCAAAGCGCTTGCCAACCGCCGTCTGGTTGAGATCGAAGAAAAATTGAATGATTTAAAATGCTTGCACGATGAATTGTCGCAACTTGCTTTGCGGTGCCCGGGTAATGAGAAATCAGATTGCCCGATACTCAGTTCGTTGGCGAGCTCTAAGGAATAATAATTTAATGCAACAAAGACAACTCGGAAAAAGTGGCATCAATGCATCGGTTGTAGCGTTTGGTGCCTGGGCCATCGGTGGTTGGAAGTGGGGCGGCGCTGATGCTTCAGAGTCGGTGGCTGCGATACATAGCGCGATTGGTTCGGGCATCAATTTTATCGATACCGCCGCCGTGTACGGGTTTGGATTTTCTGAAGAAATTGTCGGCAAAGCCATTGCCAATCAGCAGCGAGATAAACTGATTATTGCCACCAAGTGCGGTTTAAGATGGGATATTGAAACACCTGTTTTGCACGCTGAGTCTGAGGGTAAACGTATTTTCAGAACTTTGGATGCAGCATCTATTCAGTTGGAACTTGAACTCAGTCTGAAACGCCTTAACACCGATTATATCGATTTGTACCAGACCCATTGGCCCGATCCGGAAACTGCACCGGACGCGGTTATGCGCGTTTTGCTTGAACTGAAAACGGCTGGAAAAATTCGCTCTATTGGATTCTGCAATGCCAGCACATCTGATTTACGTACAGCTTCAGAAACCGGACAACTCGATGTCGATCAAGAGCGTTACAGCTTACTCGATCGCGAAAAAGAAGCGGATAATCTACCACTATGTCAGGAGGATAGTCTGGCGTTCTTAGCTTATTCGCCGATGGCGCAGGGGCTATTGACGGAAAAGCTCAGTGCCTCGCGTGAATATGGCAAAGGTGATCTCCGCATAGATAATCCTCGATTTTCAAAGCAGAACCTGAACGCGATTGAATCAATGCTAAGGCCGGTGAAGACACTAGCGATGGACCGAGGTGTAAAGCTTGAACAGCTCATACTGGCATGGACACTACAGCAACCGGGCGTATCTCACGTGTTAGTCGGAGCCAGAAACGCAGAGCAAGCCAAAAGCAATGCTGTAGCGGGAGTCTTAACACTCAACGATGAAGAATTGCGTATCGTTTCTGAAGCCGCAAATAGCTGGAAGGGCTTTTCCTGAACCTTGTCCTTTGAGCCGTATCGACGTCTGCTTGTTTCCTCCTGCGCGTTTTAGGCTGACCGACTGTACGCCAATTTCAATGAGCATCCTGTTTAATGGCTTCACAGAGTTCCTATAATCGAGCCGCTCCGTCTGTCGGGCGATTGGAATTCATTGTGTTAATGGCTGCAATGACAGCACTAGATGCTTTCTCAATAGATGGCATGTTGCCAGCACTGCAACACATTGCCACCGACTTGAATGTGGTCGTGGACAATCAACGTCAATATGTTGTAACGAGTCTGTTTTTCGGATTCTCAATCGGTGTGTTGATCTATGGCTTTCTGTCTGATCAGATGGGTCGTAGAAGACCCGTAGTTGCCGGATTTATTGTTTTTCTAATTGGTTCTTCATTGTGTATTTTTGCCAATGACTATGTCGTGTTTCTTATTGGCAGGGTTCTTCAAGGGT
>CALJNA010000038.1 GCA_937981955.1 uncultured Granulosicoccaceae bacterium | reverse complement strand
GTGTCCTCTAGAAAGTCATTTGACCCTTTACTGCGCTCACTGATAACGATTTCCAAATTCAGCGCAGCGCAGAGATCAAAGATGGTTTCAAGGCGTGTACCTGGCGAACCGTTTTCTATTTTAGAGATGGTTTCTTGCCACACTCCACTTTTGGTCGCGAGTGCTTGTTGGCTTAACGCTTGTTGTTTGCGAGCCTGACGTATCGCGTGTCCAATGTCGTTCGGTGTTCTGGCAAGTTTGTCCACGGTGAATCCTCGTTTTTATGATCTCTGAGAATATGATTCATAAATCATAATGCGAATATATGATCAATACGTCATATTTGGAAAATGGCGACCTATTGGCTTTTATCAACATATGGTATATCGATCATAAAGCAATATTATGGCCAATATATCATAAAGTAAGATTATTATCTAAAGACCATAAAAGGAGTTTGAACTTGATGCCTTCCGAACGGCTCCTGCCTCCCGAAGGTCTGGTCGAGTAGCGTGAAGTCGTCCTGCCCGAATTGATCACAATTGAGATCTTTCCAGCGATTTTTTTCTTTGTGTATCGCGGTTTAATTCAGCTTGTACTTCGCACAAGCAACCTCAGAAAAACCATGCACAAACTCTACGTATCACTGGCAACCGGATTCGGTCTGTTTTTAATTTGTATTGTTTATTCGGCAAATACCGGAACGGATATGGCAATAATGCAGTGGGTACGCTCGTTTGATCACGGCGATAAAGTGGCGCATTTTTTACTGTTCGGTGTTTTGAGCTTTCTGTTGAATTTCGCGTTTAAAGCCAGAAGCATCAAGCTGGGATGCTGGAGCATCTATTCAGGTACCGCGCTGGTTGCCATCCTTGCATTATTTGAAGAGTTCAGCCAACACTTTATTGCCACAAGAATGTTCGACTATTTTGATCTGTTGGCTGATTTGACGGGTATTTTTGTTTTCGCGTTATTTACCCGGTATTGGCTAGGCAAATCCAGGGTGCTCTGACTCTCAAACGCAACCCGAACGTGTTCGAAAATTGCATATAACCTCCATAACACGAATTTTTGTCGGTATATGTCAAGTATATGACAGAGATGTTTGCCGGTAGTAAATGGAGCAGTAAACTATGCACAGCCAAGCCACGAACGTATTGGTGTTGGACGATGACGAAGATACGCGCTTTGCCATAGCTCGTATTCTTGGCAAGTGTAATTGCGACGTCATCGAAGCTGATTCGGTACAGACCAGTGTTGAGTTACTGGAGACCAACCCGGTAGATGTGGTGTTTAGCGACATGCGCATTCCCGGTTCAGGCGGTGGAGAAGAGCTCCTTAAGATTGTGTCTGAACAGTACCCGGATGTAGCGGTGGTGCTGATGTCTTGCGCTATGGATGATTCAGCACGCGCAAAACTGATTGACATGGGTGCTTCAGATTGTTTACAAAAACCGTTTTATAAAGACGCTTGTTTGGAAGTGCTGCAAAACATCCGAGAGCCTTTTAAGAAATCTGCATAAGTTTGTTTTTATACAAGCTTTCACCAAAAATGCGCGGTTCGATATCGCAAACCATCCATCAAACTTAACTCGCTAGCGACACAGTTCCTGTTCGTACAGCACGCCGTTGTTGGTTACCGTTCGAGTTTCGAAGTTGTAGCAGTCATTGGTGTCTGATGGGGAATAGCTCATATAATAATCCTGGCCGTTATAGCGATAGGTCATTGTCCGCTTGCCGACATCATCTTCGGTAAAGACGAGATCATTGACGCCACCGCGCGGAGGTTTACCGGGTTTAGGGCCTTTACCTCCAGAAGCTGCGGATAGGGGCCGCACACGCGGTAAACGGTCGAAGTCATCGACGACACCAACAAGGCATTGCACAATATACGGTGCGTTGGTTGATGCGTGATAACGATAACCAAATTTCTCATCAGGTTGCCCGTTACAAAGCCCAAGTGTTCCGGCAACAATCAGCGAACCGTCTGGGTTGGTCTCGCCATAGATCGGGAATCCATCAAACGCCCAGCCAATAATCGGATTAGCATCAGCATTGCGCATGCGCTCAATCATGCAATTTGGTTTGGTATGGTAGTGATAGTCATCGCCGCGTCCGGCATGACCTCCGCATATATCCAGTTGCCCGGTTTGCACGGTGTCATGCCGGGCTTGATGGTGGGCAAGATCTGCCTGACTCATCTCACCGCCTGCGGTGTAGTCATATATGGGTACACCATTAACTGCCACGCCAAGCGCTGCATCGCGCGTGAGCGGTTCATTCCCCAATTCAGGTGACAGGATGATCGGTGCGGCGTACTGGGCTGGTACCGGCACCTGTTCGTTAGTGCCTTCAATGCCAGTCATTTTTTCATGCGGTGGGTAAGTGTCGGAGGTGATGATTGCATGGTTGTTTGTACAGCTGACTGAGACTCGATCGTCGAAACCGGCTTCCTGCACTGACGTGGCGATAGCGCTGCAATGGTCATCGTGGGACAGCGCTGGCGCTGCTAGCAGAACAAAGCTAATTGTGAGCGCGTACTTTATCCTTGGCAATTTCAACATGCTGCTACCGATGGTATTTAGTTGGAATGTGTTGATTCCCAATGTCGTTGCAGGAGTCAGTGCTGGAATTCTGCACTGACTCCACTTGACGAGGCTCACCCAACGACGGGTTCACCTAATGACCGGGCTCAGCTTCTAAACGGTCTTAGCTTAATTTTTCACTAAAAAATGCCACTGTTCTGTCTTCAGCCAGTTTTGCTGCTGCTTCGTTGAAGCGTTTAGTGGAATTATTGTGGAAACCGTGGCCGGTTCCAGGGTAAAGATGGCGTTCGAAATCAATGTTGTT
>CALJNA010000037.1 GCA_937981955.1 uncultured Granulosicoccaceae bacterium | reverse complement strand
AGTGCATTCCGAGCGAGTTTTACTTGGTAAGTCCGGTGGACAGACGACCATGAACTGAACAGTTTTAATTACAAAAGTTCGAAAGAAGAATAGGGAGCACTGTTTTGCGCGCAATTGTGAAAAATCAATTGATAATTAAGTCTGACAGTCTAGTTTGGTAATTAGACTATCACAGCTACGCTGACCTTAGCGCCATATCGAGTACTTCCACCACATGCAAGGCTGACCGATCAGTACCCAGAGCGATTTGATGTCGACATGATGTGCCGTCGGCGACCACCAGCGAATCGTTATCTGCTTTTCTAATGGCAGGCAATAAATCCAGTTCAGCCATTTCAACGGAAACTTTTGCGGTCCGCTTGTCATAACCGAACGCACCAGCCATACCACAACAACTCGATTCAATAGTATTAACCTCAAGCCCTGGTATAAGGTTCAGCGTTTGCTGAACTGCTGAAAATGCGCCGTGAGCTTTTTGATGACAGTGGCCGTGTAGTAAAACATTTTTATTCAACTCACCAATTGACCAATTAAGTGCATCGTTGTTATACAGTTTTATTAGAAACTCTTCTATTAAGTAAGCATTTTCTGCAATCGTGTCTGCGGCATTCCCGGGTAGTAAGACTTTGTACTCATCGCGTAATGTTAAAAGGCAGCTGGGTTCCAGCCCGATGATCGGGACACCTTTTTCAGCCCAGGGTAGTAATGCATTTACGGTGCGTGTTGCCTCCCGTTTTGCCTTGTCGATCATACCGGTTGCTAAGTAGGTTCTGCCGCAACACAATTTCTTTTCATCCGGTGCGGTTGCAACCAATACTTTATAACCTGCTGCCCGAAGCACATTCCTGGCAGCGTTGAGTTTTTCTGGTTCAAACCAGGTATTGAACGTGTCTGCCAAAAGAATTACCGCGTTATCGATTGTTCCCGTATTCGGACTGTGCTGACTGATTGCATCATCGCGTGACACTTGAAACGGCTTACCGGACCATTGTGGTAATGCTCTGTTCGCTGCAAACCCGGTCATTGGCTCGGTTAATTTTGCTAACCACGTTTGTGAATTTCTGGCGTTCGTCAGCCATCGCAGCCGTGAGGCAATAGGTGCGTAACGGGGAAGATAAGCAATGAGTTTGTCTTGTATCGAGAAACCGTGAGTGGCTGCTCGTGCAGCTTGCACTTCCAGTTTCATTTTCGCCATATCAACACCGGTCGGGCATTCGCGTTTACAGGCTTTGCACGACACACAAAGACGCATGGTTTCCTGCATGGCATCGGAGCTCATGGCGTTCGGACCAAGTTGACCGGACATGGCCAGCCGTAACGTGTTTGCTCGACCCCGAGTCACATCCTGCTCATTTCGGGTTACCCGATAGGAAGGGCACATCGCACCGCCTTTAAGTTTGCGACAGGCACCGTTGTTGTTACACATTTCTATCGCACCCTGAAACCCTCCACTGGCACCGGTCCAATCTGACCAATCCAGTGTTTGTTTTATTTCGATCATTTTGTAATCGGGGGGGTAGCGAAACAGAGTGCGATCGTTCATTCTTGGCGGATCGACTATTTTTCCCGGATTAAAAAGATTATCGGGATCGAAGCGTTGTTTGATGCGTGCAAAACACTGAACCATCTGTTCGCCGAACATGCTTGTGTGAAATTCAGATCGTGAGATGCCGTCTCCATGTTCACCAGAATGCGAACCTTTGTACTTCAAAACCAATTCGAATGCCTCCTCGGCAATGCTGCGCATGGTATTGGCGTCTTTTTCCAATTTCATGTTGAGTACCGGTCGGACATGCAGGCAACCTACCGATGCGTGTGCGTACCAGGTTCCGGGAGTTCCGTGTTTCTCGAACACATCAGTTAGTCCTGCAGTGAATTCGGCAAGATCTGGTAGTTCAACGGCGCAGTCTTCGACAAATGAAACCGGCTTGCCTTCCGACTTCATCGACATCATGATGTTCAGACCGGCTTTTCTGACTTCGCCAATACGAGCTTGCATTGCCGGGTCGACTGCATCAACAACACCACCCCAGTTTTTGCCACTGCCTTGCCATGTCAAGCCAAGATCAGCCATGCGTTCGTGCAGGCGTTTAAGTTGTGTCTGGTTTTGTTCTGCTGTATCGAATGCAAATTCAACCAATAACAACGCAGCTGGATCGCCCGTCACGAATTCTTCTACCGATGCTTTATAAATGTCTATGTCGCGTGCCAGCGATATCATGGTGTTGTCGACCAATTCCACCGCGTGTGGACCGAGCTCGACCAGATGCTGCGTTGCATCCATGGCTTGGTAGAAACTGGGGAAGTGACAAACACCGAGAACACGCTGAACCGGCAGTGGCGATAGCTTTAATTCGATTTCAGTGGAATAGGCCAGCGTTCCCTCGGAACCGACCAACAAGTGCGCAAGGTTGTGGATTTCTCTTTGGCCAGCTTCGGGAGGTATTAAAGCGTCAGCGTTATAACCGCCAACGCGCCGAAGTACATTGGGGAAACGGGCTTTAATATTTTCGGCTTCAATATCACCGATGTTCAGCAAATCTCTTGTCAGTGCGAGCTTTTCTCCTTCGAGTCCCGCGCCGGATGGCGACACTTCATCAAAGTCCATTTGAGTGCCTGAGGGTAAAATCGCTTTAATGGCCTGGACATTATGTCGCATAGTGCCGTAGTGAATAGAACGCTGGCCGCAGGAGTTATTCGCCGCCATTCCACCGATGGTCGCTCGTGAAGCTGTTGATACATCCACCGGAAACCACAGCCCGTGGGGTTTTAATAATCGGTTCAGATCATCAAGCACCATGCCTGGCTGAACCACACAGCGACGGTTCTCTACATCCAGTTGAACCAGTTGATTCAAATACCGCGAATTATCAATTATCAAGCCGGTATTGACTGTTTGACCGCATTGAGAAGTCCCGCCACCGCGCGGTGTGATAGGCATGCCGAACTCGCGGGCAATGCTGATGGTTGCCTGCAAGTCGTCAATGCTTTTTGGCAATACGACCCCGGCTGGCATCATTTGATAAATTGACGCATCAGTTGCATAGCGCCCGCGTGCGAAAACATCGGTATGCACCTCGCCTGCGATAGCCGATGCCAATCGGCGGTGAAGGTCGCTGTGCTCGTTATTATTCATTGCATTTATTGTATAAATCACTTAATTTTGAACTGACTAACCAACATCAATTCACTCGGGAACGTTATAACATGCGAACCGCCGGACGTCATTTCCTGCAAATTCCTGGGCCTAGCCCAGTTCCAGATCGTATTCTTCGTGCGATAGATATGCCTGTTATCGATCATCGTGGTCCCGGCTTTGCCGATGTAGGCAACCGCGTTCTCAGTGGTATTCAGGGAATTTTCAAAACGACTCAGCCAGTGATTATTTATCCGTCCTCGGGCACTGGTGCATGGGAAGCTGCTCTTGTAAATTCGCTAAGCACAGGCGATAGGGTGGTCATGGTTGAAACCGGGCATTTCGCTTTCTTATGGCAAAAGCTGGCAGAGAAACTTGGATTGCAAGCAGACGTTATCGTGAGTGACTGGCGACGCGGTGCTGATCCTGAGCTTGTTGAACAAGCACTAAAGGAGGATGGTGCTCACACCATAAAAGCGGTATGCGTTGTTCACAATGAAACCTCTACTGGTTGCACGTCGCGCATACACGCCATTAGAAAAGCAATCGATGCAGCTAATCATCCAGCTTTGCTCATGGTTGACACTATTTCAGGTCTGGCTTCAGCTGACTTCCGGTTTGACGAATGGGGAGTTGATGTCGCCATATCAGGTTCGCAAAAAGGATTGATGCTGCCGCCAGGATTATCATTTAATGCCGTGAGTGAAAAAGCACTCAAAGCTTCAGAGTCAGCCAGTCTGACCAAATCCTACTGGGACTGGGCAGAAATGATTGAAGCGAATAAGCGAGGTTATTTTCCGTATACTCCGGCGACCAATATGTTGTTCGGGCTGGCAGAAGCAATCGATATGCTCAATGAAGAAGGACTTGACAATGTCTTTGCCCGACATATACGTCACGCCGAAGCTACGCGTTGCGCGGTCGTGGCCTGGGGCTTAGAGGTTCAGTGTCAGGTTGAAAGCGAATACTCGCCGGTATTAACGGCGGTCAGAGTACCCGACGGGGCAGATGCGGATCATTTACGTTCCGTTATTCTGCAACAGTGCGACACTTCGTTGGGTAACGGTTTATCAAAAGTAGCTGGCAAGGTGTTTCGCATTGGACATCTCGGAGATATTAATGACGTGACCTTACTGGGAACGCTGTCAGGTATCGAGGTCGGTTTGCATTTGGCCGGAGTGCCGCACAAAGCCGGCGGCGCGCAGTCAGCGCTGGACTTTCTAAAATCGGTTCGGCAAAAAGACTCAAAAGCGGCTTGAAAAATCAATAGATCGTGTTAGCTGCCCCGGTTTTACCTGATCAGTATGGCCAAACCAAAATCGATAAGCTGTATGTTCAGTTTTACAAGGCGGCATCAGTTCGTCAGTGAATCAAAAAGAACGAAACCATAGTCCGCACAAGCGGTCGTCAAACATTTGGAGAAAACGATGATGAAAAAGACTTTATTTTCTGTTTTGATCGGTACAGCACTGATCTTGAATGCAGGCCAGGCAAGTGCCGAGAAAATTATTTTAAAGTTTGGCCACGTAGGCAATCCGGGCTCACTGTTTGAAGCATCGGTGAATGAATTCGTCAAGAACGCGAATGCAAGATTAGGCGATCGGGCCGAGGTGCAGGCGTTTGGCTCATCACAACTTGGCAAAGACAAAGAGCTGCTGCAAAAGCTGAAACTCGGACAGATCACGTTCTCTTTGCCATCATCGGTTATGTCTTCGGTTGCCGATGAATTCGGTGTGTTTGAAATGCCGTACATTATTCAATCTCGTGAGCATATGAAAGCCGTGCAGGCAGAAATTGGTGAAAGCGTTTTTAACGCAGCAGCTGAGGACAATGGATATAAAATTCTCAGCTATTTCGAGAATGGTTTCAGACATATAACCAATAACACTCGGCCAATCAATGTGCCCGCCGATCTTGAAGGCATTAAGCTGCGCACCCCGAAAGGCGAGTGGCGCGTCAAAATGTTCAAACTCTATGGTGCGAACCCAACGCCAATGGCTTTTTCCGAAGTGTTTACAGCATTAAAAACCGATGTTATCGATGGCCAGGAAAATCCGTATGCGCAAATCTGGTCGGCCAAGTTCCAGGAAGTTCAAAAATATCTCTCTATAACCGGTCATGTGTATACCCCGGCCTATGTTCTTGTATCTGCCAAACACTTTGCCAAACTGCCTGAAGATATACAGGCTGACCTTATGGCAGCTGCCGCAGAGTCACAAGACGCAGTTTATGAGATGGCGGCACAGCTTGAGACGGAACTGCTGCAAAACCTCAAGGACGGTGGTATCACCGTAAACGAGGCAGACAAAGCGGCATTTATAGAGGCATCAAAACCGGTGTACGACGAGTTTGCCTCCACCGTTGAAGGTGGAGCTGATTTGATCAACACAGTCCAATCATTAGCACAGCAATAACGTAAGTATGTCGGGTACGACTATCGACAACGGATAAAAACAGTGTTATCCGTTGTCGATTGATAGCCGTTATCCATTAACTTTGCTGCTGCATCCAATCTGTAAACTCTTTAATCGCTTGCAGTTGGTATTGCAGTCCACATCCGAATGTTGATAACCATGGAGACTTCACTTGAATCGTCTTTCGCGATCACTTGAGATCTTGCTCGAATTAATTTTGATGCTGCTAATGGTCGGACTGACTGCCATTGTGGTTATAGCGGTTATTTATCGAAAATTTGATGCCTCGTTGTCCTGGTACGATGAAATCGCCAGTGTGGTCTTAGCGTGGATTACCTATTACGGTGGAGCATTGGCAGTGCTTAAACGCAAGCACATTGGATTTGACTCAGTGCTCTTGTCTTTTGCCATGCCAATCCGGCTGTATCTTGCGATACTGGCAGAAGTTGTATTCATTGCATTTTTTGCGTTGCTGGCGTGGGCTGGATGGCAGGTTTTATTGGTGCTTGAAGGCGATAATCTGGTGAGTTTGACATGGGTTCCGGTGCAGTTTACGCAGTCGGTTATTCCAATCGGAGCTGCACTTTTCATTCTATGCGAATTACTTGCGGCGCCGGCGTATCTGAAAATGGTTATCGCGGGACAGTCAGCGGAACATCTCGAAATTGAGGCTGAAATTGCGGCCGAGGAGATGAAACGCTCATGATGGTGTTAGGCATTTTTCTGGTTCTGCTATTTCTAATCTTCATCAATGTGCCGATTGCTGTGGCTCTGGCAGTCGCAGCGGTCGTTGGTCTAATGGTGACAGAAGGGCCAGGGTCGTTAGTAACCGTTGCACTGGATATGTACGACGGTTCAACCAAGTTCTCCCTTATCGCCATACCCATGTTCGTGTTGGCAGGCGCCATCATGAATGCCGGTGGCATAACCGATCGATTAATTAATTTTGTTGCGGCGTTAATTGGCTTCGTTCGTGGTGGCCTTGGTATGGTTAACATAGGTGTGTCGCTGTTCTTCGCTGAAATTTCCGGTTCAGCGGTCGCGGATGTTGCAGCCCTTGGCTCTGTCATGATTCCACAGATGAAAAAGCGCGGGTACTCTGCGCCATTAGCAGCGGCCATTACATCATCGTCGGCATCATTGGCGATTATCATTCCGCCCTCCATACCCATGATTGTTTATGGCGTGTCTGCGAACGCCAGTGTGGAGCAATTATTTGTAGCAGGCCTGGTACCCGGCTTACTGGGTGCAGCAGGATTAATGAGCGTGGCCTACGGATTTGCCAGAAAGTACAATTTGCCAACTGAAGAAGCGTTTAATAAAAAACGGCTTAAAGAAACATTTATCGATGCCTTGCCTACGTTTTTGTTGCCCGTCATAATCCTTGGTGGCATCTTTGGTGGATTTGTAACGGCCACAGAGGCTGCTGGTCTGGCAGTGGTCGCAGCGATAGGACTGAGTCTTTACTACCGTGAAGTCAACTTCAATCGATTGCGAACGGCAATGATTGAAGGTGGAATACAAACCGCTGTTGTCATGTTGTTGGTGGCAGCGTCTGTATTGATGGGTGGATTTTTAACCCGGGCGCAGGTTCCTCAGGAATTGGCACAGTCAATGATGAGTCTGACGGATAACAAATACATCATATTGATGATTTTGAATATCTTTTTCCTGATCATCGGATTTTTCCTGCATTCTGTTGCTGCTATTATTCTCGTTGTGCCCATTGTCGTGCCGCTCATCGAGCTGGTCGGTATTGATCCTGTGCATTTTGGTTTGATCGTGACATTGAACCTGGCTATCGGACAACAGACTCCACCGGTTGCATCAGTCTTGATAACGTCGTGTTCTATTGCCAAGGCCAATATCTGGGATGTTTCTAAAGTCAACATCTATTTTGTTGGTGTGTTGTTCGTGGTATTAATGATATGTACCTACGTACCGGCAGTACCTATGTTTTTGGTTGAGTATTTTTATCGCTGACGAATACGCTTGCAGCTAGATCAAACAGTTTGGAAACGACCAATAATATTTTATCTGGACGCGTGGTTGCCGGAATGACAGTTCTGCATTCCGGGCGCAGACATCGAGGATGTGAATGTGGATGATGATGAACTGCTGTTTCGAAAAGAGGGTGATACCGGAATCATCACGTTCAACAGACCACAAGCAAGAAATGCCATTACGTTTGAAATGTATGAAACATTGGCTGAAATTTGTCAGACGATCATCGACAAAACCGAGCCTGTAAAGTCTCTCATTATTACCGGTTCAGGTGACAAAGCATTTGCAGCTGGTACCGATATCTCTCGCTTTCGCGATTTCTCAACGGCTGAACACGCACTGGCATATGAAAGAACCATGGACCGGGTGCTCGGTGTTCTGGAGACTGTACCCGTGCCGACAATCGCGGCTATTCGTGGTGCGTGTACCGGCGGTGGTGCTGCGATAGCGGCATGTTGTGATATTCGAGTGGCCAGCAACGATATCAAATACGGATTCCCAATTGCCAGAACGTTAGGCAACTGTTTATCCCTCAGTAATTTATCAAGACTGGTTGAGTTGTTAGGGGCTGCGCGAACACGTGAAATTCTAATGACCTCACGCTTGATCGAAATAGATGAGGCACTGGCCATCAATTTGGTGAACGAGTCAGCAACTGATCCCATGGTGAGAGCTCATGAGCTTTGCGCAAAGATGAACAAACATGCTCCATTAACGATAGCGGCATCAAAAGAGGGACTTCGTCGACTTCGTGCTCATGCTGCCCAGATTGAAGGGGATGATTTAATTGTGCAGTGTTACACCAGTGACGATTTCAGGGAAGGAATGGATGCGTTTCTCGCCAAACGCAAGCCCGAGTGGAAAGGCTGCTGATATTTCATGAGTGGGACGGGTAATAACTCGGCATCGGGTCCGCTCAAAGGCATGCGTGTTATCGAACTTGCGCATATTATGGCTGGTCCTGTTTGCGGTCTAATGCTCGCTGATATGGGTGCGGATGTTATCAAGGTAGAAAAGATCAGTACTGGTGATGACAGCAGACGCTTTTTACCCCCGGACATTAATGGTGAGTCAGCAGCGTTTATGATGATGAATCGAAACAAGCGTGGTGTGGCGATTGATCTAAAGCAAGAGGATGGTAAAGCAGTTTTACGTCGGTTGATCAAAGATGCCGATGTTCTGATCGAAAATTATCGTCACGACACCATGGAACGTTTGGGTTTGGGTTATGACGCACTAAAGGCCATTAACCCCGGTCTGATTTATTGCGAAATATCGGGCTTTGGTCGAACAGGTCCGTATAAAGAACGTGGCGGTTTCGATTTAATTGCACAAGGCATGTCTGGTCTTATGTCTATTACTGGTGAAGCACCCGATCGACCACCAGTGAAAGTCGGGCCACCTGTGACCGATATAACGGCGGGTATTCTGGGTGCCATGGGCATCAGCGCCGCCTACGCGTCCAAATTGCAAACCGGCCTGGGTCAACGAGTTGATACCTCGCTTTTTGAAGCCGGGATCACACACACGTTCTGGCAATCGGCAATAGCATTTGCAACCGGTGTAGCGCCGGGTCCAATGGGTTCTGCTCACCCGCTTAACGCACCCTATCAAGCGGTAAAAACCAAAGACGGATGGCTCAATATCGGTGCCGCAAATCAAGCGAATTGGTTAGGTATGCTGGATGTTATAGATGCGCAGGAGCTTGGTGAAGATAAGCGCTTCGCAACCAACGTAGATCGAATGGAGCATAGACAGGAACTCATTCAGGCACTGGAAACCGTGTTTATCAGCCAGACAACCGATAGCTGGGTTCGACTGCTGAACGATGCCGGTATACCTGCAAGTCCGGTACTTGACGTTATGCAAATGCACGAAGATGCGCAAACACTGGCGCGAGAAATGGTAACCGAAGTTGATCATCCGGTCGCCGGTCGTGTTAAAACATTGGGAGCTCCGGTAAAGTTTCATGGTACGCCGGGAGGTGTTAAACGAGCGGCACCATTACTTGGGCAGCACAGTACTGAAGTATTGCAGGAAGTAGGGTATTCGACCGATGAGCTACAAGTTTTATTGGACAAAAAAGTTATTGGGTAGTGCTTGCTTATTAGCTATTGTCTCGTTTGTAAATTGTAAGTGATTAAAAAAGTGCAACGCTGTGCTCTGACAGACGCGCCGGGAATGGCGGTCTGTCAGAGTGTTTACAACAACGCGTTAGCTTTTGCTGTTGCGGGTAACATTGACCAATCTGTGCATGCCAAACAAGGTAAATGCCAGCAGTATCCATACTCCGAAGGAACCGCCACCGTTGGACGTGCTATGACGCTGCGATGGGAATGCCGGTTGGTTGGTATCCTGAGTGGTTTGCATCACCGGTGCGGTTGCTCGTTGTTGACGAGCCTGGTGCTCACGTTTAACACGGGCGGCGTTCTTTCGATCAATACCTTCCTGTTGGAAGATTTCTTCGCGAACCACTACCAGTGATGTGTAGTCGGTGACCAAACCATGGGCTAATGCAATATCGGTTATGCCTTGTTTTGAGTCATCGGTTACACCAATGATATCTTGCTGCTCTTTAAGCTCCTGTATTTTTGCAAAAGCCCAAAGTCTTTCCAGCTCGGGATTTTCCGTGGCCACATCTGGAAAAACAACCGGTGTTTTGTATTGTTTCTTTTCACCGGAAATGTCTGCGTTGATGGTCACGTTAGCTGTCCCGTCACCGCTGTATTTGCCCAGCATAACAATTTGTTCGCCACGGTATATTCGGCTGAACTTTTCCGGTGTCAGATCACTGGTGCGAACGCCGTTGATAGACACATTGACGTTGTGCATGGCTTCATGGGTGACCTTGCTGGTCATTTGCATCATCAAGCCAACGATATCATCATCGTTAGATACATTCATGGCAAAACCTTCCATGTGCCTGGTTAAACCTTCAAGTAATGGCTCGTTGGCACTGTTACCCATAATGGCCGTAAATATGCGCACATCGACTTTTTCCATTAATTTAAGAAACTGCACCAATTGAGAAGGACCGACGTTAGCAACTCCGTCCGTGACCAGCATCACCGCCGTGGTTCTGTCAACATCCAGTGATCGAACGGCTTTTTCCAGACCATCGTAAAGATTGGTTCCACCACCGGCCGCCAGGCCATCTATTTTACGTAGCATGGCTTCAACAGTTGCTGTGTCAGCAGGCATATAGCCGTTCGTTAGTTCATGTGCACTATCACTGAACATGATGATTTTGAATCGATCTGATGCATTAAGTGCTCCCAATGCCCGTCGCACACCATCAGTTAATGCTGTGAACTTGCCTTTCATAGAGCCTGAAGAATCGAGCACAAAAACCCAGTCACGACCTTCTGTAATAGGCGCAAGGTCGATTCCCGGTGTTAAGGTCAACATGAAACTTCCACGCGTCTCACCTGGTTCACGGTAAGTAACCAGATCAACACTACCGGGCAGGTTCTCCGCTAGTCGCCAGTAAACGACAATATCTTTATCCAATTGATAAACAGGCAGAGGAGCTTGCGATTGACTTGGATTAACAACAGTTTGAGCGCCTTCCAGCTCAGCAATTTCAGCATCACTTAAGCCGTTGCCCTGCGTAGCGCCATGCCCACTTTTCGCTTCGATAACAACTTCCCATTCGCCAGCATCTATTTGTGTGACTTGAGCCTGGCCATTGGTGGCACGTACGGCATCTACCGGGTAGGCTGATCGTAACTTCATGCGAAAACTGAATGCTTCAGTGACAGTGTCGTTACGCGTCCAAAAGGCATCACGCGCTTCATCCACACCACCTTCTTCGAGCGGGTAGACGTAGCGCCCCATTGAATGATCCACGTTCAGTTTTTGTAAGTAGACAAGTCGA
>CALJNA010000036.1 GCA_937981955.1 uncultured Granulosicoccaceae bacterium | reverse complement strand
CCAACAACCAGGATTGTTTTACTATCCATCCCTAACCTCCCGTGCGTGGATTGCCTGACTTTTAAAGATCTTGGTGCTTGACATAATTATGGGTGTTGCATCCCGGGCACCGAATAAAGATTGCCATGTTAATTAATTTCTGTCAAACTAATTTTGATACATCCCAGTGACACACCCAACCGAAGCTTTATAACGTTCAGGATTCCACACCATGAAAGACTCAAACTTTCTAAAAGCACAAAACGGACGTTTGATGTGGCACCCGATGACGTCTCCACAAGACAGTATCGACACGCCACCAAAAATCATCACCGAATCAACTGGCGTTAGTATCACCGATATTGATGGGCATACCCTTATAGATGCAGTGGGTGGTTTATGGAATGTAAATCTGGGTTACTCCTGCCAACCCGTTAAAGATGCGATAGCAGCGCAGCTGGACAAACTTCCTTACTACTCAACGTTTCGCGGCACGTCAAACGATGCAGCTATTGAGCTTTCCTATGAACTAGCCGAATTTTTTGAACCTGACGGCATGGCTCGTTCGTTTTTCACATCGGGTGGATCAGATTCAGTAGAGACATCACTTCGGCTTGCACGGCAATATCACAAGTTACGAGGCGAACCGGGACGCGTAAAATTTCTTAGCTTGAAAAAGGGCTACCACGGTACACACATCGGTGGGGCGAGCGTTAACGGAAACGCAAATTTCCGAACTGCCTATGAACCCTTGCTACCGGGTTGTTTTCACATTCCCGCACCGTATACCTATCGCAACCCCTTTAATGAAAGCGACCCGGAAAAACTGGCACAACTCTGCGCTTCCGCACTTGAAGATGAAATTGCATTTCAAGGTGCGAACACAATAGCCGCGTTTATCATGGAACCCATTCTTGGTGCTGGAGGCGTTATACCGCCGCATAAAAGCTTCATGCCAATGGTGCGGGAAATCTGCGATCGCAATGGCATCCTGCTCATTACCGATGAAGTTATAACAGGCTATGGTCGCACGGGTGCTTGGTCGGGCGCGAGACTGTGGGGAATTCAACCGGATATGATGTGTACCGCAAAGGCGATCACCAACGGCTACTTCCCATTTGGTGCCGTGATGCTGGGTCACAAAATGGTTGATACGTTTGAAAACAACCCAGATGCAAAAATCGGCCATGGTTATACCTACTCTGGTCACCCGGTGGGTGCCGCAGCGGCCCTGGCGTGCCTTGCCGAAACCAAACGGCTAAACGTTATCGATAATGCAGCTGCGCGAGGCACCCAGTTATTCGATGGCTGTAAAAAACTGCAAGCCAAATACGAGGTTATCGGTGATGTACGTGGCGGTCATGGACTAATGACCGGCATGGAACTGGTCAGTGATCGTGATACAAAAAAACCGGTCGACCCGGCGGTTGGTATGAAGGTTCAAGAAGCCACTTATCAAGCGGGTGTTATGGTTCGTGTTTCCGGACCTAACTTAATCCTGTCTCCACCGCTGGTCTTAAACGAGCAAGACGTGAATACCATATTGTCTGCGCTTGATGCTGGCTTTTCATCGCTTTAACCAATCGTTAAAGCGCAACTACGCTGTCGCAGCTATCCAGCCCCTCGCCAACCGGGGTCGACCCGATCGAGCATGCGCAAATACGCAGGCCATTCAGGCAATAAAACGTCTGCGCCACCTTGTGCCGCTCCGCTTTCGAACTGGTTGCGTGTCTTTATAACCACATCCGGGTCTGGTCGCTTCAACGTCGCCCCACCCGCAACCGCCGCCATTGCTTTAAGCTGAACTCCAGCACAATCTTCAAAATGATATAAACGCGTAACTGCATGAGCAATGCTTTGCCCACAGATTAGAATACCGTGGTTGAAAAGCAACATAGTGTGTTTGTCTGTACCAAGGTCACGAACAATTACTTCTCGTTCAGCAAGATCAAGTGCGATTCCTTCAAATTCATGTGTACCGATTCGATCATGAAACATGCACCCCATTTGTGTTAATGGGATAAAGCCTTCCTCAAGACAACAAATCGCCGTGGCGTTTTGTGAATGCGTGTGCAACACACATTGCAAATCAGATCGCGCAGAATGAATAGCAGAGTGAATAGTGTAGCCAGCCAAATTAATAGGATAAGGGTTGTCGTCAAGCTTGTTTCCTTCGATATCAATTTTAACCAGATTGTCTGGCCGAATTTCATCGTATGCATGTCCAAACGGGTTGATCAGCAACTCTTCGGTTCCCGGAATTCTTGCGGTAATGTGATTATAAACTTGTGAGGTCCAGCCATAATAATGCACCAGTCGGTACGCTGCGGCCAGATCAACACGAGTTTGCCATTCGACTTCACTGACGCTGGCAGGGCTCAAACGCTGCTTTGCATAATCTGACTTGTCTTCAATGGGATTCACCGCTGACATGGAACACTCCTGTTGAAACCGGACATTGTGCAATTAAGCAATTTTTATCGAAACTTCAGCATGACGTTAGCCGGAAAACTCATTTACAGGTCGCTGGATAACATGCCTTCCAGCCAATACTAGCGAATTTGTTCAAAGCGTGTAAAGCTCAACTATCTCAGACTCCAACGATATGGAACACAAATCATGACTTTGCGAATTGCAGTACTCGGCGCTGGTGCAATGGGCTCCTGGTT
>CALJNA010000035.1 GCA_937981955.1 uncultured Granulosicoccaceae bacterium | reverse complement strand
CACTATGGGCCACTGGGCGGGAGACATTCTTCTGGTCAAAGTTGCAGAACGATTAAAATCAAACTTAAATAACGATATGATTCTGGCCCGCATGGGAGGGGATGAGTTCGCATCGGCTTTTATCACATCAGACGATATCTTAGCTTACGAAGTGGCCTGTAAGTTACGCAGCTCCTTTGACCAGCCTTTCCTTATTGGCGAAGGCTTTGTCAATATCGATGCCAGTTTCGGCTACAGCATCTATCCTGATGACGCCTCTACAATTCAGGATTTAGAAATCAGCTCTGATTTCGCCATGTTTAGTGCAAAACAATCTGGTCGTAAAACTATTCAACCTTACGATCACAGCATTGCCAGTAAACACGAAAACAGAATTGTAATTGAGAAAGACCTGCGAGCTGCCATCGAGAACAACGAACTGGAGCTCTACTATCAACCACAGGTAAGCTGTGTTGACTACAGCGTGAATTCGGTCGAGGCCTTAATTCGATGGAACCACCCAGAGCGCGGCATGGTTCCACCTAATGATTTTATTGAAATAGCAGAAGAGACTGGCCTTATGGTGGCCATTGGAAGCTGGGTTTTAAATGAATCATGCAGACAAGCAGCGGAGTGGAAAAGCACTGAAAACCGACAGATACGAGTCGCAGTCAATGTGTCGGTTCATCAAATTGCGCAAACAGAGTTTGTGCAGTCTGTATTTGACACCATTGAACACCATGGCATTTCTTGTGAGCAAATTGAAATTGAAATCACGGAGAGCGTTGTCATGACTGATATCAAGTGGATTGCTAAAAGTCTAAAAGCGCTTCAAGAGCGTGGTATAAAAATCGCTCTTGACGATTTCGGTACCGGTTACTCTTCACTGAGTCAACTGCAGGAATTACCTTTAGATACTCTAAAAATCGACCGTTCATTTATTGACAAGCTGGACAGCAATGAAACTAATTTGAAGTTTATTACCGCGACCATTGCATCCATTGCACAGACTTTCAAACTTGAAACTGTGGCGGAAGGCATAGAAACTGAAAACCAGCTTATAGAAGTAAGTAAACTGGGAATCGATATCGCCCAGGGCTACTATTATTCAAAGCCTGTGGCACGCCACGATGTCATTGATACAATCAAAGCGATTGAATTCAAGTGCAGCGATCACAGAAACGCAGCCTGATAATCGCACGCTAAGTGCAAATTTTTCTGGCTTATGCACTTACCTTTTCAATTAATACATCCACCGCTACTTGGTGACCTTTCTAGAAATTGCGCGAACGAATAACAACCAACTCAAAATGCAACGCGATCAGCGCCCTTTAAATCCAGCATTTCCCGCGCTTCATC
Organism: uncultured Granulosicoccaceae bacterium; assembly: GCA_937981955.1. Lineage (GTDB taxonomy): Bacteria > Pseudomonadota > Gammaproteobacteria > Granulosicoccales > Granulosicoccaceae > Granulosicoccus. Next base: position 5,672 of record CALJNA010000035.1, on the reverse strand, counting down.
GGGCGTTGCAACCTCACAACCCAGATCTTCGATAATGCGCCTGACACGTCGCACCTGTTCTGCGTTCGATTTCGCCAATTCACCGCGCGTAATGAACAAGCTGTCTTCGAGCCCGACACGCACATTACCGCCTAACTGACTTGCCGTTGAAGCCATTGGCATCTGAGCAGCTCCTGCGCCAATGACTGACCATTGATAGTCTGAACCAAATAACCTGTCAGCTGTGCGTTTCATAAACACGAGGTTATCAATTTCAGCACCAATACCACCCAGAATTCCCAAAACGAACTGTAAAAATATCGGCTGCTTGAACAGTCCGATATCCATGCAAAACTTCAGGTTGTACAGATGACCTACGTCATAGCACTCGTGTTCAAACTTAATATTATGTGGCGCAAGCGTATCTGCCGCTTCTTTTATGTCTTTAAAAGTGTTTCTGAATATGTTTCCATCTGAATTGGCAACGTAGTCTTTCTCCCAGTCGAACTTCCATTCGTCATATCGTTTGGCAAGCGGGTGAAAAGAGAAATTAAGCGAACCCATGTTCATTGAACACATCTCCGGGCTAAATGTGTTCGCGGGTTTAATTCGATCTTGGATTGTCATCGTTAATGACCCACCGGTGGAAATATTCAATACGGAGTCACACGATTGTTTTATTCGCTGCAAAAATGGTTTGAAGTCATCAGGATCAACCGATGGAGAACCGTCTTTCTGATTGCGGGCATGCAAATGCAATATGGATGCACCCGCCTCTGCAGCCTCGAGCGCCTGATGCGTGATGTCATCATAGGTGTACGGAAGTGCATCCGACATGGTCGGCGTGTGTATGGCGCCAGTCACCGCGCATGTGATGATTACTTTGTTCTTCTTTTTCGCCAATGTTCTCTCCGCTATTTATCCAGCTGCACGCGATAACGCATGGGCAATAATTCAATGTCGTACTTCTGTGCAATCCAGCCCCAGACTCCGCGTGGCGCTTTGATCATAACCAGTATTGCAACCAGACCCAAGATCATTAGATAAGCTGAGCCGTAATCGGCCAGTGTCTCACGCAGCAGAAAAAACAGTATCGTGCCGATAATAGGCCCTTCAAGCGTGCCGATGCCGCCGATCACAACAATGAAAATAACAAACGCCGTCCAGTCATTAACCGAAAACGCAGCATCAGGTGAAATTCGCAGCTTTTGCAGGAAGATTAACCCTCCAATTGCTGCAGTTAACGCAGCCGTCACTACATACACTTCCAGCTTCGTGCGCCAGATGTTGACACCCAGACCAGAAGCCGCGGTTTCGTTGTCACGAATAGCCGTCAGCGCTAACCCTCGCTTGGAACGCAGAAAGAAATATATAGACACGAATACAAGAATCATTGCACCGATTGCCAGAAAATAACTTAGCGACTCGCGACCCGAACGTGACGATGCCAGTGACTTAACAATCGATACCGGTAATGAAGTGCCAGAGCCACCACCCAAGGCATTGACTTGCGCAAATGTAAGCCTGAAAACTTCGGCTATAACCCAGGTTCCAATAGCGAAGTAGGCACCATTGAGTCTGAAAATCAGACTGGCTATGGGTACTGCCAAAGCAGCAGCCAGCACAGCGGATACCCCAATGGCAGCAATCGGAGGCAGGCCAACAAACATGGTCAGTGCAAACAGCATGTACCCACCAAACCCGACATACGCCTGCTGCCCGACTGATACCATACCTGCATACCCGGCCATTAAGTTCCAAAGGCACGCAAGAGACAGGTATAAATAGATTTCACCTAACAAGCGTAGCTCTGCTCGACCAGCCCACCATGGAGCCGCCACCAGGAACAACACAACGAGCACGAGTAAAGTTACGCCCGTTAACGAGGCCCGCGATGATCGCTTTATGGATATAGAAGTAGCCAAAGTGTTAATGCTCGACGCGTGGAAAAAAGCCGCGTGGCCGTATTGCGAGAATCAGCAAGAACACCACATGTCCGGCAAGCAATTGCCAGCCTGGATTAATTTTGCCTCCAATGGTTTGTGCAACACCCAGCACGATGCCTCCAATCAGAGTGCCCCACAAGTTTCCCAGGCCCCCGATAATGACTGCTTCAAATGCAAAGATTAGCCTGCCACTGCCTACTGCAGGATCAAAGCTGGTTCGCGCACCGAGTAATATGCCTGCAATACCACAAACGACAAGAGACAAAGCTAAAGCCAGACCAAAAATATGACCTTTACTCAGCCCCATAAGTTGAGCGATATCTGCGTTGTCTGATACGGCTCGGAACTGTCTCCCGAGCGCTGTGTGATAGAAAATCCACTGCAAAAATACGATAACAACAATAGCAACGACAAAAGTTGATAACGGTAACAGCCCGATTGAAAGCTCACCTACCGACACACTTGCAGTCTCAAGGCTACCGACATTGAGTTTCTGCGGATCAGCTGTGTAACCTTCGAGTAGTGCGTTTTGTAAAAATACCGACAAACCAAACGTCACCAAAAGCGGCGGTAAGATGTCATCCCCGAGCGTATGATTCAACACACCCCGCTGCAGCACATAGCCGATTAATGCCATCAGTGGTATCACAACCAAGATGGCGGTGAAAGGATGCACACCAAGTATCAACGTTGTACTCAATGCCAGATAAGCAGCTAACACAATCAAATCACCATGGGCAATATTGACTAGCCGCATGACGCCAAAAATAAGTGATAGACCCGATGCGAATAGCGCATACAAACCGCCCAAAAGAACACCTTGAACAATCGCATTGAGCCAGTCCATTATCTAAATCCCCAATAGTTAGATTGTTGGACCACTATGCTGCGACTCCAAAATAGGCTTCAGTAATTTGTTCGCGAGTGAGTTCGTGGGTACTACCCTCAAGCTTTACTCGTCCTTCTATTAAGCAATACACTCTGGATGCGGCTGCCATTGCTCTTCCAACATCCTGCTCGATAATAATGGCCGTTGCACCCTGTGAAATAATATTCGGAAGCTGCTCATAGATAGTGTTGATGATAACCGGCGCAAGACCGAGGCTAATTTCATCAAACAGCAACACCTCTGGATTCGACATTAGCGCTCTGCCAATCGCTACCATTTGTTGTTGCCCACCAGACAAGCTGGTTGAAGGTTGTGTTCGGCGCTCTTTAAGTACTGGAAACAGTTGATAAACCGTATCCAGCTGCCAATGACCGGTGCGACCGACCGTGCTGCCGAGCTTCAGATTTTCTTCCACCGACAACGACGGAAACAACTGACGACCTTCGGGGATTAACGCAATACCCTGCTTTGCGATCTTGTCTGCGCGCCAGTTGCCAATAGCCGTTCCATCAAAACGTACTGACTCAGGCTCAGTTTTTATCAAGCCGGCTATTGAACGAAGCAATGTGCTCTTACCTGCGCCATTTGCGCCAATGATGGCAATGGTTTCACCCTCACAAACGGACATATCGACATCGTAGAGTGCCTGGAAATCACCATAGAATGCATTGAGTGAATCTGTTTGCAACAAGACTTTGCTCATGCGGCTTCTCCCCCGTCTACACCCAGATAGATTTCCTTTACAGCATCACTTTTAATCGTTGTTTCGGGATCGCCTTCGGCTATCATGCGCCCGAAATCAATAACGATCAGCCTTTCAACTACCGCCATCAATGCGTGAATAACATGTTCTATCCAGATAATCGTTGTACCGGATGCACGCACACGCTTTATTGAATCGATCAGTTCACCGCACTCAGCTTCTGTTAGCCCACCAGCAATTTCATCGAGTAATAACAGAGAAGGTTTGGTTGCCAGTGCACGCGACATTTCAAGACGTTTTCTGTCGAGTAACGTCAGGGAACCTGATTTAATATTCGACTTATCCAATAAGCCGGTATCGTCAAGCACTTCTACAACGAATTGCTCAGCCTTGCTACCACTCATACCACCAGCTTGTGTTGCAGCGACAAGACAATTCTCAAACACGGTCATGCCATTGAACGGCTGCGGAATTTGAAACGATCTTGCAATACCGTTTCGGCAGCGCTTCTGCGCTGAATGTTTTGTGATATCGGCTTGACGATAATAAATTGTCCCGCTGTCAGACTTTAAAGCACCTGTAATGAGATTAAACAGAGAAGTTTTACCGGCACCATTGGGACCCAGAATTCCAACCGCCTCACCTTCGGCAATGTCAAAGCACAGATCATCTGCAACCCTGACAGCACCGAAGGCTTTTGAGAGGTTGTTAACTGACAGCAAGCTGCTCATAGTGCAAGCGGTTTATCCGAGCAGCTTCAGTTCGCCACCAACCGGTATCTGTGGAGCTTGCTTGTTGGTAGTGACAACCAGTTCCATCGCATCGCCGTTTTTCTGCCACTGCCCGGCGACCAGTGGAGTCTTGGTTACATTGGGCACTGGACCATTCGCCCAGTTCACGTCACCAACAATGGTCGATAGTGATGTGCCTTTGATCGCGTCAACTATTGCAGCCGGATCATCAAGATCAGCCGCGCGTGACACAACATCACGAACAACTTCAAACAAGGCATGCTTAAACCCAATAGGTTGAGTCCACGGGCGCCCGGTTGATTCACTGTAGCCATCGGCCAGCGCTTTTGCACTATCACCTGTTAGGGATGAGCTGAACGGGTGCGACGGTGTCCACCAGATTTCAGACGTTAAGCCATCTCCACGATCGCCCAGCGATTCGATAACAGATGGGAACAACAGGGCTTTACCTATCGTAACAACCTTAGGCTTGAAATCCTGCTGAGCAGCCTGAGACCAGAAAGTAGCAAAGTCAGGCGGTATCATGTTACCAGTGACAATCTCGCATCCGGCTTCCTTGAATGCTGCTATGTAGTTAGAGAAATCGTCGTTGAGAGGCTGATAACGGCCAGGGTCTGTTAGTTCAAAACCGGCGCCGGCTAGTGGCTTTGGAAATCCCAGTTCCGGATCACCCCATGCATTGCCGTCTGCATCATTTGGAAACAAGCCACCAATATTTTTCGCAGCGCCTGAATCGCCCCATAAATCCAGAAAGTTGGCGATGACATCTTCGAGTCCCCAAAAAAAGTGATAGGTGTACTCAAAGCCTTCAGCAGGATTACCGTTACGACCGAAGAAGTAAGGCTGCCAAGGGCAGTCTGTAGTAATACACGGCACTTCGTTGATTTCTGCCTGATCAGCTACCGGGTTCGTGGTGTCCGGCGTTGATGCTGCAACAATAATATCAACCTCTTCTCCCAGAATCAGATCTGCTGTGACTTCAGCCGCGCGATTGGGATTGGACTGACTGTCTTTAGAGATAATTTCTATATTGTATTTTTTGCCGTTGTTTTCGACACCGTTGCTCAGCGCTGCCTGAATCCCTTTCAAAACATAATCATCGGCTTCTGCAAAGCCTGCCAGTGGCCCGGTTCTGGGACTGACATGACCGACTTTAATAACAGGGTCGGCCGCATACGCGCGTGTGTATTTCAAAATAGCCGGTGCAGCTGTAATTGCGGCAGCCGTTCCTAAAAATTTGCGACGAGTAAATTTGTTTTTCATGTCAATTCTCCTTCTCCAAAAAGTTAACCAGGGAGCATGCTCTCCAGTTTTAATAAATGATCAGCAATCCGGGCTTTGGTTTTTTGTAAGTCCTCGGATGACCAATGTCGAAAACCACTACCAGCGCTCATGCCGGTTCT
>CALJNA010000034.1 GCA_937981955.1 uncultured Granulosicoccaceae bacterium | reverse complement strand
TGCTCGAGCAGCGAGCCAGCTTCATCACCCAAAAGCGAAACGATGTCAGTCATTGAAATTAATCCTTCTCAACATGAGTAGTAAAATAAAAGTACACAATCTGTGTTTCGGCCGGATTCTGCAGATTATAAGGGTTGAGCTGCCCGTAAAAGGTTAAAAACTCCCGATAAATCAGGCTTTTCCCAACCACCAGTCCTCGAATCTGCGATATTGGCTCAGTAGCGAAACTACCCTGTACCTGGTGCGGTACCGCTTACAACCGTTCCGGAAAACAATTGAGCTGAGATGCTTCGCTCACCAGTAGCAGGTCAAAAACACAGTTTCTCGCGATATTCATAACGTTTGAATGCTGGGAATCTGCCGTAGTATTACTACGCATTTTCACACGCGCTAAGCTCACAATCACCGTACGCTGGCAGCAATTTTCAGCTGAAGCAAATGTAAAACATCAGCACGCTACATTGCCTGTTCAACAAACTTGCCGCGAAGAACTCAGGCAAGTAACCGAACTCAGGTAAAAGCTCCCGCTCCATACACAAGACCCAGCAACAAACAGGCCGCAAAGATCAAACCCGCAAAGCTTCGCCAGCCAGAGGTTTTTTGCTGATTGGACCGGAGTAGCTGCATGACAGATGCACTTTCATCAATGCCAGATTGGTTGTATTCGGGCATCGCCGCGTCATCTACGGCAGCACTTGTCTGTCGTCGGGTCTGTTTCGGCAGTCGGTCGACTATTTGAGGTAACAGATTATCTGGCGGTTCTATCGGAGTTAACGCATTCGACAACGGTTGAAACCAGTCATTCCACTGCCCCACCATTCGCACCACATCCGACTCATGTTGCATAATCCGATCGAGCACGCGACGATCGTCCTTATCAAGCAAACCCAATACGTATTCACCGGTATGAACAGTCCACCAGTCTTTATCAGGGGTGTCCATCACAACATGCCCTGGTCCAGCACTGCATTCCTTCAATGACAACAGTGCGCGATGTACCCAACGCTTGATGCTGCTAACCGTCGTGTCATGTAGCACTGCAAGCTGTTTATGCGAGAGCCCTTCAGAATAGGCTCGCACTATAGAGTCACGAGGTTGTTCTTCCAGTTCGTTAAGACAGACCTCTAACAATTGTGTTTGTTCGTCTTTATCCAGAAACGTGACTGCAGCAAGCTCAGTGTGCTCACCCTGGCTTGGCAGAGTAACGCCATCGATCGGCTCTGATGAAGTTTGCTGGTGCAAAAATTGGGTCGCACGCGAACGAGCTATACCGGTCATCCACGCAATGGGTTGGCCAGCGCCAGAATGATAATCGGCCGCATTCGACCAAATGGTTATATAGGTGTCTTGCAACGCCTGCTCGGACACAGCATTAAGCCCAAGAGAGCGAACCAGCACGGCAAACAGATGCGAAGAGGTTAGCTGATATACGTCAGTAAAGGCTTTTTCATCAGATCGCGAACACTTGGGGAGCAAACTTGCCAGTTGTTGGTTTAAAGCTGCTCGGTCATCACTTGTCATGTGCTTGCCAGAGTTAAATATTAAATCGCGAAAAACGCCTGGCAGATAGTTTAAACCGTTTCCCTATGTAACGTGAGTTGCGGGAAAGGAATATCCCAGTTTTCATTCGTGCAAGTTTTGACGCATGTCTGCTGAATAATTCGACTTATCTTGTAGTAAGAACGTGCAGCTGCACTGGACATCGTTACGCACACCCAAAAGTCTAATGATGAAGCGCCAGCCTCTTTCAACTCAACCGCCACATTTTCGACATATTGTGCAACATCAGTTTGAGCCAGCGTATCTGAAACAGCTTGTTTTATGGTATCCGGGATTATCTTGTTGCTAATATCCTGATGTTTGTACCCAATACCGAATGTACTAACAATCGAATAGGCTGAACCGCGAGTAAGATTATCAAACGTCAGGTTGTAGAAATCGTTGGCCGGCATGCTGGTTTTGGTGCCGCTTAAATTTTCCAATTGAATCAGTTCAGGCGTCAAGTCAGTGACCTGCAACACACGTCCGTCCAACACAATGTAGTCATCTTTGGATGCCGGAAACCAGGCTTCTTTACCCGCCGGGCGCGACACCAACCCATCCAGGAATTGCAGTGGAAGTCGAATAACGCCGGTGAGTTCAGGGTTGCGTAATACTGTATCGACATTCAAGGAAATCACACGATACGGTAAACCCTGATACATAACACGCTCACCTTCACGTACAGACCCCAGGTTCAATAACATGCGGGTTTCGGATATGAATTTTGGAATGGTATTGCGAAGACCCAATATAATGGCGGCAACAATCAGCACTGCCAGCCCCATGAGCAGCACATCACCGCGTGTGTAGAAAACCACAATGACCGCCACCAGCATTAGCAAAGCAGTAATCACTTTAAACCCATAGTGAACAAGGCGTTGACGGGTACGATAGGTTTTCCCCGCCTCTCCTCGTGCGCGAAACGCAGCAAGGCCAGTGACGAAGCGCATAACAAACCACACAATGGTTGCTGCCAAAGCCGCCAGAAGCAGGGTTAAACCGCGACCGGTTATAAAATTGACAATACCGGAGGTTATGTTCTGCCATAAACTCTTGTCACTTTTCTGCAGATTGACAAGCTTTACTTTCGCCAGATCGACAGCACGGTTATTATCTTCGCGTTGCTCGTTCCAGGTTTCCAGCAACGATGTTAGTGATGCTTTCGTATTAGCGTTATCCGCAAGCTTCACTTGTTGTTCAAGCGCTTGCACAGCGTCAGCAACGACCAGGTTCTGCTGATTTGCTCTGGCAATTTCCGCCTTGAGCGCTTCGATTTTTCTGGGTTTCTCGGTTAATGCCTTCAGGTTTTGCATCAGCGGCATCAGCACCTGAGTCACTTCATCGCGCCAATTGAATTCGGTAGATTCTTCATTAAATATGGCCAGATCGATTGAACCAACCGCCACTTGCTCAAATGTATTTCTCAGATTAGCGATGTCTTTATTGAGTTCAACCAACTGAGCTTCGAGTTCGGGTAGTGCATCGGCAGAAGCCGTTTTAATGTCAGCTCTTAGCGCTTCACGCGCGCTAAGCTTGGTGTCGAGCACCGACTGAACCACCTCGAGCTGCTCTGCTTGATCGTTGGCGGTCGATCCTTGCCCGATTGTTTCAGATTGTTGGGCAAGCACCACCGACGGGAACAGAAGTCCCGTTAACACTAGTAGGGTGATTAATCGCATGGAATCAGCGATTTCAAAATACTGACCAACACAGACCGGTATTTAGCTACGACTATTCAACATGGCAACTGCTGGAAGCGTTTTACCTTCCAGAAACTCCAGAAACGCACCACCACCAGTTGATATATATGACACTTTGTCTTCAATACCGTATTTATCAACGGCTGCTAATGTATCGCCACCACCGGCGATGGAAAACGCCGCGGATTCAGCAATGGCAAGAGACAATGTCTTAGTCCCTTCACCGAAAGCATCGATTTCGAACACACCAACGGGTCCGTTCCAAACGATAGTCCCAGCTTCTCTGATAATGTTTGCGTATTGCTCGGCGGTCTTTGGGCCAATATCCAGAACCATATCGTCTTTTTCAATGTCAGTTGAATTTCGGATACTGACCTGTGCATCCGGTTTTAATTGCTCTGCACATACAACATCCACCGGGACAGGTATGGCAGCATCTCGCGACCTTGCTTTGCTCATCAATGACTTTGCATTGTCGATAAGATCAGGTTCATACAACGACTCGCCTACGGAGTGACCGTTTGCGGCAATAAATGTATTGGCAATACCACCACCGACAATAAGTTGATCAACCTTGTCGCTAAGCGTTTCCAGCACCGTTAACTTGGTTGACACTTTTGAACCACCAACAATGGCAACCAGTGGTCGTTTTGGATTTTCCAATGCTGAACCCAACGCGTCGAGTTCCTTGGCAAGCAACGGCCCGGCACAGGCAATGGGTGCATGTAGCCCGACTCCATGGGTGGATGCTTGTTCACGATGTGCTGTACCAAATGCATCCATCGCATACACATCGCACAAGGCCGCATATTGTTTGCTCAACTCTTCTGCATCATCTTTCTCGCCCACATTGAAGCGAACGTTTTCCAATAACGCCACTTCTCCATCCTGCAGTTCAGGAGGTGTTTCCAGATAATCAGTAATGAGTCGAACGGGTTGACCGAGCAGCTCAGTTAGCCTGGCTGCAACAGGGGCTAATGAGGCTGCTTTGTCCGGCTTGCCCTCTTTCGGGCGGGCAAGGTGCGACATGACCATGACCTTCGCGCCGGCATCTACCGCATACTGCAATGTTGGCAGTGAGGCGCGGATGCGTTTGTCGGAGGTTATTTCACCACCGTCGAGCGGGACATTCAAATCCTGGCGAACCAGAACGCGTTGCCCTGACAGTGGTAACTCGGTCAACAGCTTCATAAGATATTCCGTGTAAATGAAGCGTTTTATTATACGTGTTTGCCGGAGAACACGCAGAAGTCGTCACTTTTTTGATTTAGCAAACTCTGCCAGTAGTTATGCCCCGGTTGAACACAACAGCCTTCAACGGATTGAACGACTTGACTTGAAAACTACTTGGCTTCAACCAGCGCCTTGGCAGTGTCGAGCATTCGGCATGAAAAACCCCATTCATTGTCATACCATGAACAAACTTTGACCAAATTGCCACCCATGACTCTTGTCATGCCGGCATCGAAGTTGGATGAAGTGCTGGTGTGATTAAAGTCCACTGAAACCAGTGGCGCTTCGTTGTAGGCAAGTATCTTCCCGTCAGCCGCTTTCTGCATAATGCTGTTGATTTCTTCGACCGATGTGTCACGACCGGCTGTAAAACTCAAATCAACGATGGATACATTGATTGTTGGCACGCGCATGGCAAAACCATCCAGCTTGCCTGCCATCTCGGGCAGTACCAGCCCAACGGCAACCGCAGCACCAGTGGTAGTAGGAATCATGGACATTGTGGCTGAACGAGCGCGCCGTAAATCACTATGGTACACATCTGTTAGTACTTGATCGTTGGTGTAGGCATGAATGGTTGTCATTAAACCGCTTTCAATGCCAACAGCATCGTTAAGTACTTTGGCCATAGGTGCCAGGCAGTTTGTTGTACAAGACGCGTTGGATATAACCGTATCAGATGCTTTTAGTGTGTTTTCATTGACACCGAAAACAACCGTTGCATCAATGTCGTCTTTTCCAGGAGCAGAAATAATCACTTTCTTTGCACCGGCATTAATGTGTGCCGATGCATCTTTTTTTGATCGGAACACACCAGTACATTCCAGTACTACATCAACATCAAGCTCTTTCCACGGCAATTTGCCGGGATCGCGTTCGGCAAACACTTTGAATTTGTCATTACCGACAACAATGCTGTCACCGTCTACCGTTACCTGTTGCAAAAACCGACCGTGGGCCGTGTCGTATTGCAACAGGTGCGCATTGGTTTCGACGCTGCCAAGATCGTTAATGGCCACAATATCGAATTGATCCTGCAGATTGGACTCGAATATGGCTCTAAGAATGTTTCTGCCAATTCGTCCAAAACCATTGATTGCTATCTTGACGGCCACGCTTGACTCCAGAATTTCGTTAAATGCTTGTATTGGTTGAAGCACGCGTGTTTCACCGCGCCTGCCTCGAGGGTATCAGGTAACTTTACTACAAAATTCGCGGGAAATGGGTGACTGCGGGATAAGGTCACTTGTGTATGGTTCAGTAATTAATGCCGCTTCGGTAGAGGCATAACTCATCAGGCGGAGCACTTGCTACAGGGCGCTTAAGGGTAACTCGAGTTCTACGCCAAACGCATTTTGGAAAAGGATCGCACGATGCGATTAAAACTTGCGCGCCACTGATGGGCGCGCAGGTCAGACATGAAACTTACAGTGTTGCCCTTACTTTTTCGGCCAGGTTCTCGGGCGTAAAACCAAAATGCGCAAACACATCAGAAGCCGGTGCTGATTCTCCAAAAGTATCAATACTCATGACATCACCTTTCAGGCCAACATATTTTCGCCACAAATCACCAATGCCAGCTTCAACAGCGACCCGTGCCGTCACTGACTCAGGCAATACCTTGTCTTTATAAGACTGCGGTTGTGCATCAAACGCATCAGTTGATGGCATGGAAACCACTCGCACCTTCACACCCGAATCATCAAGCAACGCGGCTGCATTCACCGCTAATTGAACTTCTGACCCGGTGGCAATAATGATGGCATCGGGCTCACCGTCGGTATCACGCAGCGTGTACCCGCCTTTCGCTATATCAGCAATCTGCTCTTTGCTACGCTCCTGATGTTCCAATCCTTGCCGACTGAAAATCAGGCTGCTTGGACCATCGTTACGTTCAATCGCCGAACGCCACGCAACCGCTGATTCCACAGCATCACAAGGTCGCCAAACCGCCATATTCGGCATCAATCGCAGTGTCGATGTCTGTTCAACCGGCTGATGCGTCGGGCCATCCTCTCCCAAACCAACGGAGTCGTGAGTGAACACCTGAATGTTCGGTACTTTCATTAAGGCGGCCATACGCAAAGCGTTACGCGCGTATTCAGAGAACATCAGAAACGTTGCACCATACGGTTTGAAGCCACCGTATAAAGCCAAGCCGTTG
>CALJNA010000033.1 GCA_937981955.1 uncultured Granulosicoccaceae bacterium | reverse complement strand
ACGCCCACAAGCGTTGTTTTGCCACCGAGTTCCTGCGCCACAATGCCAAGGCACTGGTTCGCCAGAGGGATCATGGGTGCGCCACTCAGACCGCCAGTTTCGGCTGCATGCGGGCTGCTGGATACGCTATCGCGCTGTGCTGTGGTGTTGCCGGAGATAACCCCATCGATATCGAGTTCGAGCACGATCCGACAAAAGTCCTGCAGCTCATCCTGACTCATGTCGGGCGCAATCTTGACCAGAAACGGTTTGTAGGCGCCGTGCTGCGTGGACAATTTCGCCTGCGCGTTTTTTAAGCTGGTTAGCAAGGATCGCAAGCGTTCGCCGTGTTGCAAATCACGCAAGCCCTTGGTGTTCGGGGACGACACGTTAACCGTTACATAGTCTGCCACCGCATAGACTTTTTCCATACAGGTCAGATAATCGTTGTCGGCATCGTCAAGCGGTGTGCTGGCGTTCTTGCCAATATTGATGCCAAGCACGCCGTTGAAGCGTCTTTTCTCTGCACGTGCAACCAAATGATCAACACCAAGATTGTTAAAGCCCATACGGTTGATCAGTGCTTGGTGATCAGGCAGTCGGAACAAGCGTGGTTTTGGATTTCCGTCCTGAGGTTTGGGTGTTACTGTGCCAATTTCTAAAAAACCGAACCCCATGGCACCAAGCGCATCGATATAGTCGCCGTTTTTGTCCAGTCCGGCAGCCAGGCCCACCGGGTTTGGCAGATTCAGGCCCATATGCGTACAGTCGGTACCAACTGCGGCGTAACGCTTCCGGTTAAGTGCTTTTAACGGCGCAGTCGATGAGAGTTTCAACGCGACATCGTGCGCGCGCTCTGGTTCCATTTTGAACAGAATGTTTCTGGCTAGCGAGAACAGGGCATCTTTCGGGGGTGTGCTGGAAAAGGATTCGCTTGCAGTCATCGTAAAGTGATTACACAGTTAGTAAAAGCCGCACTGAATAACGAGCGCTGGCAGTTCAGTTTGATACTATCTCACACTACATGAAACTCTTTGCTGACAAACTCGACGCACACCTGTCCCGACAAACCGCGCCTGTTTATCTGCTTCACGGTGATGAGCCCTATCAGCTTATGCAGCTGGGCGATAAGTTGCGTGAGCACGCCCGCAGCACCGGTTTCGATGAACGGCAGGTACTCATCGCTAACGAAGAGGCTGACTGGGCAGCGTTTCGCGAAGCGGCCGACAGTATGTCCTTGTTTGCCGAGAAGCGCATCATTGAACTGCGGCTGCCAACCGGAAAGCCTGGCCGAACCGGTGGTGAAGTGCTCAAACAGTATTGCGCGAATCCGGCGCCCGATGTTCTGCTGGTTATTACCAGTGCCAGGCTTGATCGTGGCGGGTCCAGCAGCGCGTGGTTCAAAGCCATCGACAAAGCCGGCGTGACTATCGCTGTATGGCCTGTTGAACCTGCAAAGTTACATCGCTGGCTCGGCGATAAACTGGCCGCCCATGGTTTACAGGCAACGCCCGATGCGCTGTCTTTAATTACCGAACGAGTTGAAGGCAATATGCTGGCTGCGGCACAGGAAGTGGAACGGCTTGCGCTGTTATACCCGGCAGGTGAGCTTGGCGCCGATGATGTACTCGCGGCGGTATCCGACAGTGCTCGTTATTCCATAGGTGACCTGGTTCAGGCTGCTTTAGCCGGGCAAGGTGCGCGGGCGGTTCGCATAGTGCGTGGTTTGCGAGACGAGGCGGTGGCACCGGTGCTGATACTTTGGTCGTTATCACAGGAAATTCGAAGTGGGGCGCGGGCTGCTGAGGCCTGTGAGCAAGGCGTATCAGTCGATGCAGCGATAAAAGGCGCGGGTGTTTGGCAAAGCCGTGCAGCACCTTTAAAAACAGCCATGTCAAGGCACAATGCCAACAGTTGGTTAAACATGCTGGTGGCAACAACCCAGCTAGATCGACTTGTTAAAGGGCATGCAGCCGGTGATGTGTGGGATACGTTTGAATCTTTATGTGTTCAGCTGGCTGGCAACAAAGATACTTGTCTGCCAATCGATCAGGCTGGTCTTTAACCTTGTGGTCTTAAATCTCGTGCTCTTTAATCTTATTGATAACGCGAAGCAACTTTATATTCCGCAGTATTTTGGTATAGCGAATTAATCCTATGACAAGTCAATCCATTGCCCGTTTGTTTCAATCAGGTGAAGTTGGTAGTGATGTACTGATAAAAGGCTGGGTACGCAGCAGACGCGATTCCAAAGCCGGTTTGTCATTCGTGGCCGTGTACGACGGTTCCTGTTTCGACCCGATGCAAGTGGTGGTTGAAGCCGAATTGTCGAACTACGAATCGGATGTGCTGCGACTGTCTTCAGGTTGTGCGGTTGAAGTCAGTGGCAAGCTGGTTGAATCGCAGGGTAAAGGACAGAGCGTTGAAATTCTAGCGGATAACGTGAACGTGCTCGGCTGGGTGGATGATCCGGAAACCTACCCGATAGCAAAAAAACGTCATACGTTTGAGTACCTGCGCAGTGTTGCTCACTTGAGGCCGCGCACAAATGCATTTGGTGCGATCAGTCGTGTGCGCTCCACATTGTCCAGTGCCATTCATCGCTACTATCACGAGCGGGAATTCCATTGGGTTAACACACCGCTTATCACGACCAGTGATTGTGAAGGTGCGGGAGAGTTATTTCGGGTTAGTACACTCGATATGGTTAATACGCCGCGCAACGATAAAGGTGACGTGGATTTTGATCAGGATTTTTTTGGCAGCGAAGCGTTTCTGACCGTGTCCGGCCAGCTCAATGCTGAAGCCTACGCTATGGCCTTAACCAAGGTGTACACCTTCGGTCCAACGTTTCGAGCGGAGAATTCCAATACCAGTCGGCACCTGGCCGAGTTCTGGATGATTGAGCCCGAAGTGGCCTTTGCTGATCTGAACGACAACGCCACTTTGGCCGAGGATTTTTTGAAGTATCTGTTTCAGGCTGTGCTCGAAGAGTGCGAAAGCGACATGGCATTTTTTGCACAACGAGTAGACAAGGAAGCCATGAATCGTTTGCAGAGTGTTGCCAGCGCCGACTTTGAACGCATGGAATACACTGAAGCCATCGACATATTGAAATCGGCCAATAAAAAGTTTGAGTTTCCGGTTAGCTGGGGTCTTGATCTGCAGTCGGAACATGAGCGTTACCTTGCGGAGGAGCACGTTGGCCGCCCGATTGTTCTAATGAACTACCCCAAAGAGATAAAGGCGTTCTATATGCGACTTAACGATGATGAAAAAACCGTTGCAGCCATGGACGTACTTGCCCCGGGTATTGGCGAGATTATTGGTGGCTCTCAGCGCGAAGAGCGACTCGACTATCTCGATGCACGGTTAAAAGAGAATGACTTATACGAACACCTTGGCTGGTATCGCGATTTGCGACGTTACGGCACCGCACCTCACGCAGGTTTCGGACTTGGATTTGAACGACTTGTAACCTATGTAACCGGCATGGAGAACATTCGGGATGCCATTCCGTTTCCAAGGGTGCCACGAAGCGCACCGTTCTAGCTGGGATCCGGAAAATATAGTACTGTTGCTATTTACCGGGTAATAATAGAGACTCAGTAAAGTGCGAAGGAGTCGCACGAACACCGTTTTTACACAACAAGGAGGTATACCCATGTCATCAGCACGATTAGCAACCATGCCAGCAACTCGTTCAGTTACACCAACACCACACAGAAAGCGCTTAGTGCGCAGTAAAGTCTCAGCGCTCCGAAAGCAAAAGGGGTTTACGCTGGTAGAAATCGCGATAGTTCTGGTTATTATCGGTTTGATTCTCGGTGGCGTATTCAAAGGCCAGGCATTAATAGATTCTGCTCGCGTCCGGTCGCTATCAACCGATGTATCCGGCATTCGTGCCGCATGGTATTCATTCCAGGAGCGCTATCGCTCTATCCCTGGAGATTTTTCCAATGCGCAAACACAAATCGACAGCGCATCGTCGCAGGGCAATGGGAATGGTCGCATCGACGGTGGCCAGGAAAGAGCCGCAGTGTGGCAACAGATGGCATTGGCTGGATTTATTCCCGGTAACTTTGATGGTGCGCAAAATGCTGCCGGTACCGCGTCTGATGTCGCTTGTTCTCCGGGTACGTGTCCGAAAAATCCATTTAACGGTTACTACAAGATCAGTTACAGCGCACAAGCCGCCGATGTGGAAGGCATGGCGCATGAGATATTTACCGGCGAGCAAATTCCGGTCAGCATACTGTCTGAACTGGACAGAAAACTTGATGATGGCATGCCGGCGAGCGGACGTTTCCGTGTGCACCGCGCTTATAAAACGGCCTGCACAAAAGACGGTCAATGGGATGTTGCTGCCGGACATTCAAATTGTGCTGGCGTATTAAGAGACTGAATGACATCGAACGCATCCAGCTATAAAGCCACAGCCGAGCAACGCGCGAAGGCTGAACGCTTCAGTGAGCTGCATCAACGTGAGCAGCTGTTTGTGTTGCCCAATCCGTGGGACATCGGCTCGGCAAGGATGCTAGCGGCACTTGGGTTCGAAGCACTGGCCACGACCAGCGCAGGTTATGCGTTTGCCAAGGGCAAGCTCGACAGTATTGGCTCGGTGACGCGCGAGGAGGCTCTGGCGCATGCAAAGGAGATAGTGCAAGCCACTGTTCTACCTGTTTCAGCCGATCTTGAAAACGGTTATGGCGATTCACCTGAAGCTGTGCAACAAACGATTTATATGGCTGCTGAAGCCGGTCTGGTCGGTTGTACTATCGAAGACACCACCGGCTCTGCGTCCGAGCCTATATACGACAAGTCCTTTGCCATAGAGCGAATTGCGGCAGCTGTGGAAGCTGTGAATGCGCTTGACTTTCCATTCATGCTTACAGCGCGCGCTGAAAATTATTTGCACGGACGTCCTGATCTTGCTGACACCATTGAAAGACTCCAGGGTTACGAGTCAGTTGGAGCCAACGTACTGTATGCGCCTGGCTTGCCCGATGTAAAGACCATCAAGTCTATCTGTGAATCAGTATCAAAGCCTGTGAACGTGGTTGCCGGGATTGCCTTGCGTGGTGTTAGTGTCAGTGATCTTCAACACTGTGGTGTGCAACGCATAAGCACTGGTTCCTCTCTGGCGCGAACGGCCATTGGCAGTATGCTTGATGCGGCCAGACATATTTTAAGCGAAGGACGCTTCGATGCGTTTGAATCGGCAGCATCGTTCAAGGAAATTGAATCGCTTATCAGCAAAGCACCTGTTCGATAATTCGGTCAGTTGGCAGAACAGAAACTGTAACAGAGCACATTGTCTGCTCAGGCAACATGTAGTTACTCTTGTAAAAACAGTTACTCTTGTAAAAATGTCATTACCAAGCCAATCTGTCGAAGCAAGATATCAATATCTAAATAGGACTGCAATTCGAGCACGCTGATCGTAAATCGAGTTTCTACAAAGTGTATGGACCTCTCCTCTTTTGCAAGTAAAATGTTGGCTGGCAGTATAGGCACGACTGCTTCAGTGTATTCGGTCTCTTACTGACGCCTGATATTGCGTCGGACCCTGATGGGTATCTGC
>CALJNA010000032.1 GCA_937981955.1 uncultured Granulosicoccaceae bacterium | reverse complement strand
CGAGCCTAGTATGGCTGGAAATTCGCCCGTAGACGTTTTGAGTAAAAACGACAGTGCGATCAGTAAAATAGAAATCAGCAGTACGAAAAAATATATTTGATTGTTGCGAAAAAAACCGCCAACTCTAGTGATGTAGTCTGGCTCGTGGCCTTGTGAAGGTGAATCGCTCATCTTTTCAATTGCATTTTTGAAATAAGAGTCTACTAGAGTGATGATTGGAACTTATTACCCAGTTAGACCAGCTAAGCTAAAAATAGTCAACTAGACCTTTGTCAACCCTTAGGCATTTTTCCTAGGACACTACCAGGCAGTTTTCCTTGCATTCCGCGCATCATTTTTGCCATGCCGCCTTTGGACATCTTTTTCATCATGCGACTCATCTGCATGTGCTGCTTCATCAGCTTGTTCATGTCCTGAACCGTGAGACCGGCGCCAGCGGCGATGCGCTTTTTGCGTGAGCCTTTGATCACCGCCGGAAACTGGCGTTCCTGCGGGGTCATGGAGTTGATCAGCGCGATCATACGGGTGAATTGCTTGTCGTCAGCCTGCTTTTTTACCACTTCGGGTAAATCTGCCGCACCGGGCAGTTTGTCCAGCATGGCAGCCATCCCGCCCATATTGGCCATTTGTTCGAGCTGATCACGCATATCTTCAAGGTCGAAGGTCTTGCCCTTCTTCATTTTCCTGGCGAATTTCTCCGCCTTGGCATGATCGACCTTAGCCGTGACTTCTTCGACCAGCGAGACCACATCGCCCATGCCAAGGATGCGCGACGCAATACGATCAGGGTGAAAGGCTTCCAGCGCATCGGTTTTTTCACCTGAACCGATAAATTTGATTGGCTTGCCGGTTACCATGCGAACCGACAGGGCGGCCCCGCCACGGGCATCACCATCGGTTTTTGTCAGCACCACACCGGTCAGCGGTAAGGTTTCACCAAAGGCCTTGGCTGTGTTAGCCGCATCCTGCCCAGTCATGGCATCTACTACGAACAGCGTTTCAATCGGTTTTAGCGTGCTGTGCAGAGAGCTGATTTCGCTCATCATGTCGGCATCGATTGCAAGTCGGCCTGCGGTATCGACCAACAACACATCGACATAAGCTTTTTTTGCTGCAGCCAATGCAGATTTGGCTATGTCGTTCGGCGCTTGCTCGGCGGTGCTCTCGAAGAAGGTGACATCGATAGATTCAGCCAGCGTCTGCAATTGTTTGATCGCTGCCGGTCGGTAAACGTCACAGCTGACCACCATGACTTTTTTGCGATCCTGCTCTTTCAGGCGGCGCGCCAACTTGCCAACGGTTGTGGTCTTACCTGCACCCTGCAGACCAGCCATCAGAACAACCGCAGGCGGCTGCGTGGCAAGGTTCAGTTCGGCAGTTTCGGTGCCCATGACCTCGACCAGCTCGTCGTTTACCACCTTGATTAATGCCTGACCCGGAGACAGGCTGCCCAGTACTTCCTGGCCCAGCGCTTTTTCGCGAACACTGTCCACGAAGGTCTTCACCACGGGCAGGGCCACGTCTGCTTCCAGCAAGGCCATGCGCACTTCGCGCATGGTATCCTTGATATTGTCTTCGCTGAGGCGCCCCTGTCCGCGTAACTGTTTTACCGTGCGGCCAAGTCGCTCGCTTAATGAATCAAACATTGTTTGTCTCTGCTTTTTCCACCGATGACAAGTGCACCGATGACAAGTAACCGTGGTTAAGCATGGATTTACAGTCACACGCTCTGGAGATACAAGTATAACGATCTGCGCATCGTAAGCTTCAATCCATGACCGACTATTTACCAACAATAGGCGTTTGTTTGCTGTATGCAATAGCGGCGTACATGCTATTGCGTCAGATGCGTGCGCCTGTGGTGGACGACACAGCGGCGTTTAGCGGAAAACGCACGGCGCTTTGGGTTGCCGCTTTGGCGTTGCTGCTGCACACCGCCATCACTTATCAGCGCTCGGGTCTGCCAGATGCGCTGAATCTGCCGTTTTTTACGGCACTGTCAGTCACCATGCTCACGGCTGTGTTGGTGCAGTTGTTAATGTGCCTGAGGCGACCTGCAGACTATCTCGGACTGCTGATTTATCCTCTGGCGGCAGTCGGGCTGCTCGCCAGTGAGCTTTACCCGACGTCGGCGAAAACCTTGCCGCAACACCTGCAAGTGCACATTCTGTTATCCATCGCAAGCTATGCGGTACTGGCACTGGGTGCGACACAGGCGTTGCTGGTATCAATACAACGACATTACCTGCAAAAACATCAGCCCAGCGGGTTTATCCGGGCATTGCCGGCATTAACCAGCATGGAATCGCTGCTGTTTTCGCTGCTTGGGGTCGGATTCGTGCTGTTGACGCTGAGCCTGCTCAGCGGCTTTGTGTTTCTCGAAGATATGTTCGCGCAGCATCTTGTACACAAAACGGTGCTGGCGTGTCTGGCCTGGGTCATTTTTGCGGTATTACTGCTGGGACGCTGGCGCTTCGGATGGCGAGGCAAAAGGGCGGTTCGCTGGACGCTGGGCGGATTTTTGCTGCTGCTGATAGCCTATTTTGGTAGCAAGCTGGTGCTCGAACTCATTCTACAGCGTTGAATCGAAAGCGTTGTATGATAGAGCTACCATGAGCTACACGAGGACCCGACTTACTTGAACGCCATCCCGACCGGCGCGCTTTTCATCATATTGCTGATGCTGGTGCTCATATCCGGGTTTTTCTCCGGTTCAGAAACGGCGCTTATGTCGTTGAATCGCTATCGTATGCGGCATCTGGCCAACAATGGCAATAAGGCCGCATTGCGCACAGCCAAACTTCTTGAACAACCCGAACGCCTGATCAGCCTAATCCTGCTCGGCAACAACTTCGTCAACATACTGGCCTCGGCTATTGCAACGGTCATTGCGTTGCGTTTGATGGGTGAACCCGGCATTGCCGTTGCAACGGGTCTGCTCACGCTGGTTATTCTTGTATTCGCTGAAGTCACACCAAAAACCTTTGCAACCCGACGTGCCGAGAAAGTAGCGTTTTTTGCGTCGGCCGTGTACGGACCATTAATGGTCGCCACCTACCCACTTGTGCTGGCCGTCAACTGGATGAGCCAACGCATTCTGAATCTGTTTAAAGTCACCTCGGCAACAAATTCCGATGAGCGACTTAGCAGCGAAGAATTACGTACTGTTGTCAATGAAACCTCCGGCATGATCCCGGCGCGTCATCGGGATATGTTGCTGAACATTCTTGACCTTGGCTCCATATCAGTCAACGACATCATGGTGCCGCGAAATGAAATTATCGGTGTTGACCTTGAAGACCCGTGGGAAGATATCCTGCATCAGATTGCCAACAGCCCGCACAGCCGGTTATTGGTGTATCGAGAAAACGTCGATGCAGTAGTAGGCTTTGTTTACCTGCGAAAAATGCTCGATGGTTTGCGCGCAGGGAACCTGACACAAAGCTACCTCGAATCGGTTACGCGCACTGCTTACTTTATTCCTGAAGGCACTTCACTAACGGTGCAGTTGCTGAACTTCCAACGCGAAAAAAGACGTGTCGGTCTGGTCGTCGATGAGTACGGCGACATACAGGGCTTGCTGACGATTGAAGATATACTTGAAGAAATTGTCGGAGAGTTCGACACCGATCCGCAAATTACACCACCTGAAATTCAGCTTCAGCCCGATGGTGCGTTTATCGTTGATGGCACCGCGCAAATTCGCAACCTGAACAAAGCCTTGCAGTGGAACCTGCCGTCAGACGGGCCAAAAACACTCAACGGCATTGTGCTTGAACACTTCGAGAACTTTCCTGAAAAGGGTGCCGTGTTCCATTTCAACAATCACCCGATGACCATTCTTGAAGTCGAAGACAACCGTGTGGTGCAAGTGCTGATTGACGTCGCCGAAAACGACGACGAAGATGACGAACCACCAACAGTTGTTGCCAATAGTGGTTGACTGCATTGCCCGTAACGCCACAACCGTTACCGCATAATTCATGTCGAAAAACAAATCTCAATATCAGTGCACCGACTGTGGTGCTGTTGCCAGCAAATGGAATGGCCAGTGTGGTGACTGCGGCGCCTGGAACACGCTCGAAGAAAGCGTTAGTTCCGGTGCTGCTAAAACCACACACCCTCGCTTTGAAGGTTATGCGGGTAACAGCAAAATAACTGCAGCGTCTAACGTATCGCTGCAGGCAGAAGCACGAGTTGGCACTGGCCTGAGTGAGTTAGACAGAGTCCTTGGCGGTGGCTTGGTTAACGGTTCAGTGACACTGCTTGGTGGCGATCCCGGCATAGGTAAATCGACCTTACTGGTGCAATGCCTGGCGAACCTGTCAACAAGTCACCGCACGCTGTACATAACCGGTGAAGAATCATTGCAACAAGTCGCCATGCGCGCCAAACGACTCGAACTGCCACAAGACCATCTTCGTTTGCTTGCAGAGACGCGGGTTGAAGCCATCCTTGCCCATGCCGACAAAGAAAAACCGGACTTCATGGTCATCGATTCGATTCAAACAATGTACACCGAGCTACTTAACTCAGCTCCTGGCGCTGTGGCGCAAGTGCGCGAGAGTGCTGCAAGGCTTGTGCGTTATGCGAAGCAAAACGGCACGGCCATTTTCCTGGTTGGTCATGTCACCAAGGAAGGCGCGCTGGCCGGGCCGCGCGTGCTTGAACACATGGTTGACACAGTGCTTTATTTCGAAGGCGATCCAGGCAGCCGCTATCGCGTTATCCGCGCCGTTAAAAACCGTTTCGGTGCAGTGAACGAGCTAGGCGTTTTTGCCATGGCGGAGAAAGGCCTGCAAGTAGTCAAAAACCCATCGGCTATTTTTCTATCCAAACACCCCGAGCCTGTTAGTGGCAGTGTCATTCTGGTTACACGCGAAGGCACACGACCATTGTTGGTCGAAGCGCAGGCTCTGGTTGATACCAGCCATGCAGGCAGTCCACGACGCGTTGCGCTGGGCCTGGAGCAAAACCGGCTAGCCATGCTGCTTGCCGTGATGCACAGGCATGCCGGCATCGCCATGTTTGACCAGGACGTCTATGTGAATGTTGTGGGTGGTGTACGAATTTCAGAAACTGCTGCCGATTTACCGGTGCTGCTTGCTGCACTGTCGTCGTTTCGTGATCGTCCACTGCCGGCCGATCTGGTGGTTTTTGGCGAAATTGGCCTTGCCGGTGAGGTCCGCCCGGTTGCCAATGGCGAAGAACGGTTGCACGAAGCAGCAAAACACGGTTTCAAACGAGCCATTGTGGCAAAAGCCAACAAACCAAAAAGTCCGATTAAAGGATTTCGGGTCGATGGCATACATCGGCTTCACGAAGCCCTCGATTTGCTAGACTAGCCACAGTAACAATACCTGTGCAAGGAAAAGTGGTGGCCCAGAAAGCGGTTAAAATTCCAAAATCCACGCGGTTCGAAGATGCGCTTGGCGAGCTTGAAACGATCGTGAAAACGCTTGAAACCGGCGATCAACCACTGGACAAATCACTGACACAATTCGAACGCGGTGTGGCTTTGGCGCGTTTCTGTCAACAAAGCCTTGTGGCCGCAGAGCAAAAAGTGAAGGTGCTCACCAGCGAAAACGGAGAGGAAGAACTCAGCGAATTCGATTCAGACAGTGAATGACTTCGACACACGGCTGAGCTCATATAAGTCTCGCGTTGATAGCGTTCTGGATCACTATCTACCCAGTACTACCTCGTCGGCAACGCGCTTGCAGGATGCGATGCGTTACGCCATCACCAATGGTGGTAAACGCGTCAGGCCAGTATTAACCTATGCCACCGGGAACGCACTGGGTATTCCGCTGGAACGACTCGACGTACCTGCCTGCTCGGTAGAAATGATGCACGCGTATTCATTAGTGCACGACGATCTGCCCGCAATGGACGACGACGATCTGCGCCGCGGCCAGCCAACGCTACATAAAAAATTCGATGAAGCCACTGCCATTCTGGCTGGTGATGCTTTGCAGGCATTGGCTTTTTCGGTTCTGGCAATTAATCCGGATCAACAGCTTTCAGCCGAAGCTAAATTGAACATGGTGGCAATCCTGGGTGAAGCCAGTGGTGCAACTGGCATGGCTGAAGGTCAGGCCATCGACCTGGAATCGGTCGGCAAAACCCTGAAACTGCCTGAACTGGAAAATATGCACCGATATAAAACCGGTGCGCTGATTCGCGCCAGCGCGCGATTGGCGGTTCTGGCAGCGCCTGATGCCAACAAGGAACTGGAGCAGAAAATCGATGCTTACGCAGGGGCTATCGGATTGTCTTTTCAGATTGTCGATGACATTCTGGATATCACCGGAGATACCGAAACACTGGGTAAAACTCAGGGTGCTGACATGGCACTGAACAAACCCACGTACCCGGCGCTACTGGGCCTGGATGGCGCAAAAACCTATGCCCAGAACATGCACAACACGGCTATGGACGCTCTGGAAGGTCTGGGCACCGAATTTGATGAACTGCGGCAATTATCAGAATTCATCGTCAAAAGAACCAATTAGATGTTATCGATACGTTAAATCCGATACCGCACCGCTTGTCAGCAGCGGCCTTCTCCCCGCATAATCGCGGGGTATTGAGAAAGCGATTGTAAATGAATACAACGGACCCTTTTCCACTGCTGTCGACGGTCAACTCCCCTGCTGATTTACGTCAACTGGATGAAGAACAGCTACCACAGTTTTGTGACGAACTTCGTCAGTTCCTGATCGAGTCAGTTGCTGTTACGGGCGGTCACCTGGGTGCAAGCCTGGGCACGATTGAACTGACAGTTGCGCTTCACTACGTTTTCAACACGCCGGTAGATCAGCTGGTTTGGGATGTGGGCCATCAAACCTACGGCCACAAGATCATCACCGGTCGCCGCGACCGTATGGACACCATGCGCAAACGAGGTGGACTGGCCGGTTTTCCGAACCGTGAGGAATCCAGTTACGACACCTTTGGTGTGGGCCACTCAAGCACATCGGTCAGTGCCGCGCTGGGCATGGCGCTGGCAGCGCAACAAACCAACGCCGACAAAGAGCCACAGGATCAACAAAAAACGGTAGCCGTCATCGGCGACGGAGCCCTCACAGCAGGACTGGCGTACGAAGCGCTTAATCATGCGGGTGGTGTCAGAGCCGACATGATTGTTGTCCTGAACGATAACGACATGTCGATTTCACCCAACGTGGGCGCCATGAACAAATACCTGGCGCGCATATTGACCGGCAAGTTTGTATCGGGCGCACGTGAAGGCAGTAAGCGCGTTTTAAGTAAAGTGCCAACCATGCTCGAACTGGCCAGACGAACTGAAGAACATGTTAAAGGCATGGTTGTTCCATGCACCTTGTTCGAGGAACTCGGCTTTAACTATTTCGGACCCGTTGACGGGCACGACGTTGGTTCGCTGGCGGATGTACTTGCAAACATGCGCGAACTCAAAGGCCCGCTGTTTCTGCACGTGGTAACAAAGAAAGGCCACGGCTATAAATTTGCCGAAGAAGACCCGTTGGCCATGCATGCCATGACGCCCTTTGATCCTGCCACTGGTAAAAGCCTGAAGAGCAGCAAATCAAACTCTCCCACTTACACACAAGTATTTGGTCAGTGGCTGTGTGACATGGCCGAAAAAGATCACAATGTCGTTGGCATTACACCAGCCATGCGCGAAGGCTCTGGCATGGTTGAGTTTGAGCAACGCTTTCCGGATCAGTATTTCGATGTGGGTATTGCCGAACAGCATGCAGTCACGCTGGCAGCAGGTCTTGCCTGCGGCGGTAAAAAACCGGTAGTGGCCATTTACTCAACGTTTCTGCAACGCGCGTACGATCAGCTGGTTCACGACGTTGCCGTACAAAATTTGCCGGTACTGTTTGCGATTGATCGCGCAGGCCTGGTGGGACCTGACGGCCCTACTCATGCAGGCAGCTTCGACTTCAGCTTTATGCGTTGCTTACCAAACATGGTGATCATGGCACCCGCCGATGAAAATGAAACCAGGCAAATGTTGTACACCGGCTACAAACTCGATGGCCCGTCATCGGTTCGTTACCCTCGAGGATCCGGTCCTGGCGAACCCGTCGATGAAACCATGCAGGCCATTCCAATTGGCGAAGCCGTTCAGTTAAAGCACGGTAAAGATGTTGCCATACTCGCATTCGGCACCATGTTGGCACCAGCAAAAGCCGTGGCAGAAGAGTTGGGTTACTCGTTGGTGAATATGCGTTTTGTCAAACCTCTGGATACCAAGCTGATCGATGCACTTGCAGCGACGCACAAGCTTTTAATTACCGTTGAAGAAAATGCAGTTGCCGGTGGTGCAGGTGCGGGGGTTGCTGAATATTTGTCAACAACTGACAGCATCACTTCAATAAAAATCATCGGCTTGCCGGATGAATTTGTTGAACATGGCGATCGAAATGAATTGCTCGCACATTGCCTGCTCGACGAAGTCGGACTTCGATCTCAGATTGACGCAGTCGTTAGCGCAGAAGATGCGCTACGCAAGTTCGGCTGAAGTCTCTGTCTTTTTATTCGCCGGTTTGTTCGGGCTGTCTGACTCCGCAGCATTCGAGTGCCTGATATCAAACCACCGACTGTGACTGTGTTGTTGTAATACGGTTACACGATCATGGGCTGTTGCGACGTGTTGTTTCATGGTTGCAGCAGCTGCATCATCGGTATTGTTCTGTTCGCTTAAATGTCCCAGTAAAATGGTTTGCATGCCAGCATGATCGAGCCGTTTTACCAGCTCACCTGCCTGCACGTTACCAAGATGACCAAAGTCTGAACGTATACGCGCTTGCAGACTTGGTGGATAAGGACCATTACTGAGCATGGTTTCATCGTAATTACTTTCCACCAGTAAGCCTGTCACACCTGCCAGCTTTTCTTCAACGTGTGGTGTGCATGTACCCAGATCAGTCACGCATGCGAAACGAACTTCATTGCGCGAAAAAACATACTGGCAGGATTCCGCGGCATCGTGCGGTGTTGGAAAAGGATCAATATGAATATCGCCGATGCTGAAAGCCTGGTGAGCAGAAATAAGATTGGTGTGCGTAAAACGGTTGTCGCGCAAAGCGTTGTAGGTGCCATGGGTTAACCAGACTGGCTTGGCAAACTTTCTCGATAGCGGGCCAACACCGCGCACATGGTCACCATGTTCGTGCGACAGCAGTATTGCGTCGATGTTGGCCGGCGACAAACCCAGCCCGGCCATACGAGCCGTAGTTTCTTTTAACGTAAAACCACAGTCGAGCAGCAGTAAGGTATTTTCCGATCGAACCAGCAGCGCATTGCCAGCACTGCCACTTCCCAGCGACGCGACCTGCAACACTTATATAATTTGCTCATGCAGCGCCGTCAGTATCGACAGCTCTCGTTCCTTGTCCAGTCTTGCACCACCTTTTTGCAATACTACAACGCGCACCGCACTGACATGTACGGGTGTTAACGAAATAAGTAGCGGTTCGGCTTCGGCTGAATTGGTTATTTGAATTCGGCCAACACTGCCATCGCTTTGCACAATGGTGTAGTCCAGTTTCTCGGCTGCGTTTTTTACATCATTAAACGATGGTGTGAAACCCTTATGTACCACCAGCTGGCTGCCGGTAGAGGTGGTTTGCAGCTCAGCATCGTCAAGTATGGCTTTGGCTTGCGGTTCAGACAAAATGCCTTTGGCTTTTTGTTCTTCAGCACCAAGAAATACCAGCAAACGCGTCAGTACTTCTGATACTTCCTCTGGATTATGGCTCGACGCAGGCCATTCATTACTGCCCAGCGATTTGACCACGTCAGCCTCAAGCTGCATGGTGCGGGCAAACACGCGAGTACCATTGCCGCTACGCTCCAATCGAAACGCATGACGAGCCAACACAGTCTCATTGGAGATCAGATTTTTCAGTATGCCGCCATTGGCTTTGTCTGTCGCCGAGCGCCATTGGGTAAATATGAGCCCTGATGTAGGTTCGGTTTTTTCCACCACCATTTTCTGTTGTTTGATGAAGTCGAGTACCAAAGGCCAGATTGACTCGGCAGGCTGTTCCAGCTCAAGCCAGTTTTGATCACCGGAACGTATATACCTGGCAGATTGAAATGTCGGCAACAAACGATTACGCGACAATGAGCCAGGCTCACGACCCGGAAGAATGAACTGCTCACCGTTACTGATGTTGGTTAAATCCGGTGGCACCTGAAGCTGTTTTGCATCCAGTGCGCTTTCATCATAGATAACGTCCGGGCTACTTGGTGAATTGTTAAACCCACAGCTGGTAACAACCAGACTGATCCCGATTACTGGTAACAGAAAAACGCTTTTGTTCATTCGTATCATCGGTAACCTTCTCAACTAACGCTAAAGTGCACCTGCTTTAACTAACGCGGCGCGAACCATTTCGTGGTACTGACTGTCCAGTGGTGTCAATGGCAAACGAATTCCGGGACCCATTTTCCCCATTTGCTGCAATGCCCACTTAACCGGTATGGGGTTCGATTCAATAAACAAAGACGAGTGCAGATCGGCCATTTTGGCATCGATTTCTTCAGCGGTCGCTTTGTCGCCTGCCAGAGCAGCAACGCACATGTTGTGCATGAGCGCCGGTGCTACGTTCGCGGTGACAGAGATATTACCTTTAGCACCGGCCAGAATACTTTCCCGTGCCGTACCGTCATCTCCGGTAAGCACTATAAAATCATCACCGCACGCACTAACCAACTCACTGATGCGCTCAACGGTACCAAAAGCTTCTTTAATACCGATAATGTTACTGATCTTAGACAAGCGTGCAGTGGTTGCAACTTGCATGTCCACCGCGGTGCGGCCAGGAACGTTGTACAAAATCTGCGGTATCGCGACGGCCTCTGCAATGCGCTTAAAGTGTTGGTATAGACCTTCCTGGGCAGGCTTGTTGTAATAAGGTGTAACCAGCAAACAGGCATCTGCACCCGCGGCCGCAGCATGAGTGGTCAGCTCGATGGCTTCGGACGTGGAATTTGCTCCAGTACCAGCGATGACCGGTATGCGTTTTTTCACCAGATCGACCACTTGTTTGATGACATCGGCATGTTCTGGCACCGATAAGGTTGCCGACTCGCCACTGGTGCCCACAGCCACAATGGCGTCGGTACCCGCATCTATATGAAATTCAACAAGTTGGGCCAATGCGGCCTGATCAATTGAACCGTCATCCAGCATTGGCGTTGCCAAAGCCACCATACTGCCCTGATACATGAAAATTCCTCGCTATAGTCGGTGCGCACAGCACGCACTGCGTCACTCGCTCATTGTATATGACAGTGCGCCGCAGGCGGATATTCATTTACACGATAAAATAACCGATAACGCGCTTCGGTGAACAGCCGAAACCTGTCGAATCTCTGAACAATTTGTGGTGCACGAACTATGATAAAAATCGGTAAAGCAGCTCCCGCATTTCATTTGCCGGCCACCGGCGACAAGAAAGTTCGCCTCAGCTCGTTAAAAGGCAGCAAGGTTGTGCTGTACTTTTATCCTCGCGATGCAACTCCCGGGTGTACAACCGAGAGTCAGAACTTTCGCGATGCCTGTAAAGCCTTTGCCAAGGCCGACACGGTCATTCTGGGCATTTCCCAGGATCCAATGAAAAGCCACGAGAAATTTCACGAAAAGCAGGCATTGAATTTCGATTTACTCAGCGATGAGTCCGGTGATATTTGCACAAAGTATGAAGTACTGAAAATGAAAAAAATGTATGGCAAGGAATTCGAAGGCATCGAACGCTCTACATTTTTGATTGATGAAAAAGGCGTGCTTCAGGCCGAGTGGCGCAAGGTCAAAGTGCCGGGACATGTAGATGAAGTACTGGCGGCGACCAAAGCTTTATAACTTGTTGTTATAAAGCACAAAGCCAGGAACAGCAAAAATTAACAGCACGAAAATCTGCACATGCAGCGCAACTGGCAGTACTAGGTTTGTGGCTTCGCCCTGGCTTTGAGCTTTTCTTTCTTTGCATCTCTTGGCCAGGCATTGAGCACTGCCTGTATCAGGGTGGCGAGCGGAATCGCAAAGAATACCCCCCATAAACCAAACAGCCCACCGAAAAACAACACAGCGACAATAATCGCCAGAGGGTGCAGGTTGACCACTTCAGAAAACAGCAGCGGCACCAGTACATTGCCATCGAGTACTTGCACCAGCTGGTAAACAAATAACAGGTAACCGAGTTTAGCTGTGAAGCCCCATTGGAAAAATGCGATAAGTGCAATAGGGACGGTTACCACTACCGCACCCACGTACGGAATAATGACCGACAAGCCCACCAGAAAACTCAGTAACAAAGAATATCGCAGCCCCATAACCGCAAACACAATGTATGAAGCCACCCAGACAATCACTATTTCAACAAACTTGCCGCGAATGTAGTTAGCAATCTTCTGGTCCACTTCGCGCCAAACCTGAAATGACAGCTCACTTCGCTTGGGCACAAACGTACTAGCCCAGGCCAGCAACTTGTCTTTGTCTTTTAGTGTGAAGAACACCATGAACGGCACAAGCACGGCATAGACCGTAATAACGATGATGGTGCCGAGCCTTGCCAAAGAGAAAGACAGAATGGTTTGACCAAGATTGCCGGCCTCGTTACCAAAGTTAGCGATCATTTCGTTGATCTGCTCAACGGTAAACACTTCTGGGTAGAGTTCTGGCAAGCGCAGTAACTGCTCTTGACCCTTGGCAATCATGCCCGGTAGTTCGCGCACAATTTGCGTAACCTGTTGCGACAACACTGGTAGCAATACAAACAACACCAGCAACGACAGGGTAATAAACAGCAGCAGCACGATGGTCACAGACAAGGTTCGCGGCACACCCCAGCGCTCGGTCGTGGCAACCACACCTTCGAGCAGGTAGGCCAGAACCAGCGCCACCACAACCGGGGCGAGAATGTCGCCAAACAACCACAGCAAACCGAAAACCACCAGCAGCATCAAAGCCAAAATGACTGCCTGCGGGTCTGAAAAATTTCGGTTGTACCAGTCGCGAATAATATCCAGCATAGCCGGAGCGACTCCTGTTTTAGCCGATGGGTTGTTGGGTGTATCGGTCGGTTTCATCACCGCACTATTATGCCACTACCGACTTCGGGAATGACGACCAACGCTTATGTACTTTCAGATAGTGCAATATTGATGCAAAAGCCGAAAATTGACGCGACAAGGCGCTGACGATACGGGTATCAACAGCATTACCCTTTGGTTGTGGCGCAGTATTGGTGAGCAAATTGAAACAGTTCGTCCATCAGGTGGGTGCGAAATTTCTGCGGTTGTCGCACAAAGTAAAAAGTTCGCAAGATTGGCGGAGTCGTTGGTATGGATACCAATTGCTGCAGCTTTTCCTCTTTGGCAAGCGCGGCGGCAGACACAATTGAAATGCCCATACCCGCTTGCACAGCTCCTTTGATCGCCTCGGTGCTGCCCAGTTCAAACGACTGGATAAGCTGCTCTTCACTCACTCCATGCTGTTCGAGAAAACTTGCGATAACACTGCGCGTGCCAGACCCCTCTTCGCGGGATATAAACGGATAGTCGAGTAATTCGGCAGGAACCAGTGTCGCTTTAGCGGCCAGCGTGTGGTCCGGCGGCACGATGACCCGGAGTTCATCTTGCTGACAATCCTCAACCAGCAGGTACTGATTATTAACAACGCCTTCAACAATGCCAAGATCGATTGAGTTATCGCCAACCATACCAACAATGGAGTCGGTGTTGGCCACCCGCAAACGGACCTGCACGTTAGGAAATTTATCCAGAAAGTCACCTAACAGCCCCGGCAGCATGTATTCGGCTATGGTCGTACTCGCACCAAGGGTCACAAGGCCGGAGGTATCGCCTGTGAGTGATTTGACCGATTCGTGCATCTCGCCATACAGCGCGATAATCTGATTCGCATACTCGAGCACTTGCTCACCGGCCTGAGTCAGGCTGATGCGATTGTTCTCCCGATCGAACAGTCGTGTATCAAAATCGGCTTCCAGTTGCCTGATCTGATGAGTTACTGCAGGCTGCGTCATGTTCAGCAACTCGGCGGCTTTGGTAAAGCTCAAAACACCGGCAACGGCGTGAAAGACCTGTAGTCGTCGATCGGACATGGTTATATCGCAACCCAAGGATTCAAATTAGTTGGTATTCCCATCATAACCCGCGCCGCAGTGGTATGACTCTCGCTATACTGCTAATCCAAGGTTTCAAGGATTCAACAAGGCTATGCGCGCCAGTCAGTTCCACATTGCCACCACCAAGGAAACCCCTGCTGATGCAGAGGTGTTAAGCCACCAGCTGATGCTGCGGGCGGGTTTCATTCGTCGTCTGTCGGCCGGGCTTTACTCCATTATGCCGATGGGTTTGCGTGTGGTTCGTAAAATCGAAGCCATTGTGCGCGAGGAGATGAACCGCGCAAACGGCGTCGAGCTGATCATGCCGGCTGTTCAACCCGCTGAATTGTGGCGGGAATCCGGGCGTTGGGAAAAATACGGCCCAGAACTGTTGCGTCTGCAGGATCGCCATGATCGCGACTACTGTGTCGGACCCACACATGAAGAGGTCATTACCGACATCGCCCGCCGCGAGCTGAGAAGTTACAAGCAACTGCCGATCAACTTCTATCAAATCCAGACCAAGTTTCGAGATGAAATCCGACCTCGTTTCGGGGTTATGCGCGCCCGCGAATTTATAATGAAAGACGCGTACTCGTTCGACATCAGCGCTGAAGGATTGAACGAATCGTTCAATCGAATGCACACGGCCTATTGCGCCATTTTCGATCGTATTGGTCTGGACTACCGTCCAGTAGATGCAGACAGTGGCAGCATAGGCGGTGCTATGTCCCGCGAATTTCATGTACTGGCTGGAAGCGGTGAAGATGCACTGGCTCATTCAACCGGCGATGAATACGCCGCGAACGTTGAAAAGGCTGCCGCGGTGCCAGTCGGTGAACGTGGTGCTGCAACTGAAACCATGCAAACTGTAGACACACCTGGCGTTCACACGATTGAAGAACTGGCAAAGAAATTATCTGTCGATGCTGCCAAATGTGTGAAAACTCTTCTGGTTGAAGGAACCGAATCCCCGGTAGTTGCATTGGTGGTCCGCGGGGATCATCAACTGAATGAGATTAAAGCTTCGCAACAGCCCGAAGTACAATCACCACTGAACTTTGCCAGTGCCGAACAAATTAAAAACGTTGCCGGATGCGATGCTGGTTCCATCGGACCTGTGGGTTTGGATGTTCCTGTTCTGGTCGATGGCGATGCAGCACTGATGAGCGATTTTGTTTGCGGTGCCAACAGTAACAACCAACACCTCAACGGTGTTAACTGGGAACGCGATCTGCCCGAACCTGTTGTTCGTGATCTTCGCAATGTGGTTGAAGGCGATCCAAGCCCTACCGGTAAAGGCACTTTGAAAATTGTACGTGGTATTGAAGTTGGACACATATTCCAGCTCGGTACGACTTACAGCGAAGCCATGGATTGCACATTAATGGATGAAAACGGCAAACCTCAGGTTATGCACATGGGTTGTTACGGTATTGGTGTAACGCGTGTTGCCGCTGCTGCCATTGAACAGAACAACGATGATAAAGGCATTATCTGGCCAGATGCGATTGCACCTTTCACCGCAGTTATCTCGCCTATCCATATGGCAAAGTCCGATGCGGTTAAAGCGGTTGCCGAGGAGCTGTATCAAAAAATGCTTGATGCAGGAATAGATGTACTACTTGACGATCGGCCTTTGCGTCCGGGTGTCATGTTCGCTGATATGGAATTAATTGGTATTCCACACCGCTTTGTGGTTAGTGAAAAGCTGCTCGCAGACAAGCAGCTGGAATACAAAGGACGACGCGATTCAGATGCAACGCTGATCAGCATCGATGACGCTATCGCTCGCGTCAAACAATAAAGCTTCGATGATGCTGATCGCCATGTCATGTGGGCGCAACAGTGTCACATGACGTGCATACGGTTGTGGTGGGCGCTGGCGTTGTCGGTCTTGCCATCGCGCGCGCGCTTGCTTCGGATGGCAAGGACGTTTTAATCCTTGAACAAAAAAATCTGTTCGGCAGTGAAACCAGCGCCAGGCACTCTGAAGTTATTCACGCCGGAATTTATTACCCCAAAGATTCTCTGAAAGCAAAACTTTGCACGCGTGGTAAAGCCCTGCTCTATGATTACTGTGAAACGCATGCGGTTCAGTTCAAGCAGCTGGGCAAAATAATCGTTGCAACATCTTCCGATCAAATGGGTGAGCTTGATGCCATTCAGGCACGCGCGCTTGCTAATGGCGTTGCCGATCTGCAAAAAATAAGCGCGACGCAGATTAAACAATTGGAACCCGAGATAGACGCAAAGGCCGGTCTGCTATCGCCTTCTACCGGCATCCTCGACAGCCACGGATTTATGTTGAGCCTGCTCGGTAATGCAGAATCCAACGGTGCGATGATCGCTTACAACTCAACCGTCGATAAAGTTGAATCGGGTGGTGACGGATTCAGCGTTCATGTCGGTGGAGACGATGCACTAACACTGAAGTGCAAGTGCGTTGTCAACGCTGCTGGCCACGGTGCTTGTGCATTAGCAAAAAATATACAGAACGCACCGGTAGAAAATGTACCATCTGCCAAATACGCCAAAGGCAATTACTTTCGACTGCAAGGCCGAACCCCGGTATCAAGATTGATATACCCGGTACCTGAACCCGGTGGGCTCGGTGTACACATAACGGTGGACATGGCGGGCCAGTGTCGCTTTGGACCCGACGTGCAATGGCAGGATTCACTCGATTACAACATAGATGAAACACGTGCTGAACATTTCTATGACGCTATCCGGCGATACTGGCCTGCATTGAAAGATGATGCACTGGTGCCCGACTACGCTGGCGTTCGTCCGAAAATTGCATTTGGTGAAAAGCTGCACAACGACTTCGTTATTCACGGCAGTGATGCCCATGGCCTTGAAGGACTGGTCAATTTATTTGGCATCGAATCACCTGGCCTGACCGCAAGCCTGGCCATTGCCGAACAGGTTTCAAGCCTCCTTGAAAGTGCTTGAGTAAGTGTCGTGCACCCTACTCATAGAGCTGTACCGAATCCCCAGGCTATAACTCGGCTAGCCATCCCAAACTTAAACTGTGCCCCCCGAACGATTATCGGAGACAATGAGACAGATTTGGCCAATCAGGATCCCAAATCAGCTCAATTAAGGCGTTCTGGTTGACCATATTGCGACAATTTGCTTGATTTGGGATCCCGTTTAAGTGTCTACTTAAGGTTAAAGCAACGCAGTCAAAGTTTGATCTACCAACATTTGCCTGCAAAAGCACCATCGGCAAATGCCGAAGGGCATCAAGGCCTTTTTGTATACCAATCGTCTTTGGAGGACAAATGAACAAACTCTCGTTACTCACTTTGGGTGCGGCCGTCAGCTTATTTACTGGCAACGCACTGGCTCAATCGTTATTAACAGCAGAAACCGGACCTCCGGGCACGGTGCCATTCACGGCCATGACGGCGCTGGCCGAAATTGCCTCAGCTGATAAAGTCGCCAACTTTCAGGTAGCCGACAGTCAAACCTTAACCAACTCGCTACAGAATGTTGCGGAGGGTAAAACCGATGTATCCGGGTCGCCACTTATTCTGACGTTCCTTATGTCAAAGGGTGCCGGACCTTATGCCAAACTCGGCAAAGACGCAGGCGCTGAGCTCATTGGCAATGTCAGAGTGCTTTACACCTATAACTATGGCGGATTCGGTTTGTATGCCTATGACAGCGCCAGCGTTAAAGGCTGGGATACTGTAAAAGACAAGACCATACTTAACGGACCACCTCGTGGTGCCGCACTGACGAACAGTCGTGGAATACTGAGCATTGTCAGTGGCGCCGAAGACGGTAAAGACTACAAAGGACTGCAAGTGAACTGGGGGCAAATGGCCAAGACCATATCTGATGGTTCGGCTGACGGCATGATGCTTCCCATCACATTTCCTGATAATCGAATCACTCGCTCTCTGGCAGCTGGCGATATAACACTGTGGTCAACGCCAAAAGACATATGGGAAGGCGAAGCCATGCAAAAATACATCAGCAGCCCAGGTACTTCCGGTATCAGCTTTGATTTAAAAGACCTGGCACCACAAAAAGGACTGACCATTGTCAGTGAAGATGGCATCTGGCGCAGCCCGACAACCGTTGCTGCTGAAGTCGTTCACAAAGACATGGACTTTGATACAGCCAAAGCGTTAACAGCAACCATGTTGGCAAACGTTGATGCTTTTCTAACGAAGGCACCTTACATGGCTACAACAAATATGGGCGCAACCGACCCGGCATTGTCTGGCCTTTGTGGAGCGGTGCCAGTGAAGTATCACCCGGGTTCTGTTGCAGCATTTGAAGAGGCCGGTATCGAAGTGCCGGATTGCGCAAAACCTTAATCATTCTTTAAAGCACGACAACTATCGGGGCCGCACGCCGTTGCGGCCCCGATTGCTTTTCCATCTGTTGCTTTCGATAAAACGTTGACATGACAGAAAAAGAAAGGCCGGACAACAACACAAATAGCGGCGTCAGCAGAATTGTTTATTGGCTGGCGGTCTTTTTGGTCGTACTCGGTATGATCAACGCCATGCCCGGCATACCAGGGTTAGATGAACTGGCCAGCAGTCTTGCAGGCAATCCCAACTTCATCATTCGCAAATTTCCGTTCGAATACTACTATCCCTTTGCGTTCTCGCTAATGATGCTTATCGTTGCGCTGAAACATTCCATGTGGCGAAGCTGGCAGGATAAAAGTCAAACACGACGAAAGTTCGGCCTTTTCATGGATGTGGCACTGGTGGTTACCGCGATCACTATTTCGCTGACCTATCTTGCCGAAATCGAATCTGTCTGCATGGTTGACCAGTTCACCGGAGATCGTGAAAGACTAATTTCAGAAAGTCTGAAAATTGAAAAAGAAAACGCTGCTTTGTTCGGCCTGCCGGAACCGACCACGGTTGACGACCCTCAATGTTTGAATACGACCGGCGGCTGGCTGGTGCTTATTGTCGGCATTGCCATCATTGTATTTCTGTCGTACAACGTAAAAGTATGGGGGTTGCCACTTGTCATTGTGGCCATACTGATCGCAGCCTATACGATCATTACGGTGCTGGTTTGGTATTTCTACGGCACCGAGGACATTAACAAATACCTTGTGACAAAAATTGGTGGCGAACCGAGGCTGTTATCCGATGGCCGATCGCGCGTGCACGATATTCTGGTTAACAACGCATCCGGCCTGTTAGGCCGTTTTATGGATATTATTCTCAATGAGATTTTTCCATATTTAATTCTTGGTGCTTTATTTGGCGCATCCGCTGGCGGCAAATCAATGATCAAGGTTGCGTTTCGGTGGACGCGAAAATTACGCGGTGGACCTGCCCATGCGGCCATTGTGTCTTCGGCAACCTTTGGAACGATTTCAGGCGGACCCATTGTTAATGTGTTATCCACCGGTGTACTGACCATCCCGATGATGATTAAAAGCGGCTTTTCACGCGTGTTCGCTGGTGGTATGGAAGCCGCCGCATCTTCCGGCGGTTCAATCATGCCACCGGTTATGGGTGTTGCAGCATTTGTACTTGCTGCGTTAACCGGCGTGCCCTACAGCGAAGTGATTATTGCCGCGACCTTGCCCGCGCTTGCGTATTTTGTGTGTCTATTTCTGTCAGTGGTTTTTCAGGCCCGAAAGCAAAAGATTGCGGCCATTGGCGAACTGACAGAAGAGATGTATTTGGAACGTCAGGACTTTTATAACCTGATCATGATCCTGTTACCGATACTCACCATCCTGGTTCTTCTTCTTACAAGCAAGGAAAGTGTCGGGTGCGGTATTGTTGGTGGATTGCTCGGTGCAGAAAGAGTTTTTACCGAAGGCGGCGCGTGTAAAGTACAAAGCCTGCCATGGATATTGAAGCTGGTTCAGAATGCGGCGGGTGATGCCGGTAGTGCCGGTTGGTGGGCAGTATTCATCCTGTGCTTCGCCCTGTTTCTGGATCCGGCGATGCGTGCACGCCCTGCTAAATTGCTCGATTCATTTTCCGAAGCAGGCATTCTGATCTCTACACTTTACCTAATGTTTCTGGCGGTCTCGATCATTGACTTCTGCCTGAAGTTCACAGGCATGCCATTCTTTATTTCACTGGATGTGCTGCAGTGGCTTCAAAGTCTTAATCTCGGGTCGGGCGGTTCAGCGATATTTCAATTCATGGCGCTGTTCGCAACCATGTTCCTGGCCATATTGTTGGGTATGGGCATGCCAGCTGTTCCGGCTTATATCAATGTGGCTCTCTTAATGGGTCCGGTACTGGCCGGGTTAGGCATTTCGATCTTTGCCGCCAACATGTTTATCTTCTATTTTGCCGTGGCATCAGCCATTACGCCGCCGGTTGCACTAGCGGCATTCGCCGCAGCGTCAATCACCAAAGCCGAACCGATGACAACGGGTTTCTCTGCGGTTAGATCGGGCATCGTGATGTTTATCATTCCGTTTGTGTTTGCACTGTACCCGGAACTGCTTTTGGTAGAAGCTGCGGTTATCGATCCAAAATCGGAAGGCGCAGCCATCGAGTACCTGCCCGGTTACGATGGCACAATTTACTGGGGTTCAATACTGTGGTTGCTGGCACGGCTCGGGCTGGCTCTGTATCTAATCGCTAGTGCAATGGCACAATATGACCGAGCGCGTCTACCCATTTGGGATGTGTTGTTCAGGTTAGTGCTCGCAGGGTTCGTCATGCTCGGCGACCCGGGCTTTCATGGCGTGGCCATAGTGGTTGCACTGGCATGGCTCGGGCTGCACTTTGTTACGAATAGAGGTTCAATGCGCAATAACGAGAGTACGAATTAGCGCAGCTTAATAAAGCGGATAATTTTTACACAACGCCCGAAATAAACTGCGTTTTATCGTTTCTTGTATGTAAACTGCTTGTCAAGAATTTCCGTTTGAACCAACGGTTGTACTTCTTGCGGTGCACTTGCTGTAATAACTTTTACTTCATTAACACTATGCGGTAATAAGGTATCAGGCTCAGTTATAACGAAAACTTCATAATCGATTTTCATTTCAAAATTCTCCGGCATTTCCTGGCCCATTGATTTGAACATTTGTTCCATTACGTCGACTAATGCAGCAGGGATCAAATTTGAAGTGAAGTACATCTCAACACAATTTGCCGAGTTATCAGTCGGTTTTTTCGCGAAGTGTTCAATATCAGATCCAGCATCTGCTGAACAAGGCACATAACCAAAAACCTGATAAGTACCTTTAGTAGGAACCTGAGCATTGCCCAGCATGGGTACCGGCGTGGTGTACTCCACATCGTAAAGATAGCCAACCTCGAAATCGGCACCAATCCATTGTGCAACATCTCGATTCCAATCCTGGCTAATCGATGCAAAAATGGATTCCTCTGATAACGCCTTGGCCATGAGCCCTTCTGTTTGATTTTTTACATCTTCTGGCAAATCCGACGTCAGCTGTTCGTACTCTTCGCTTAAAGATTGTTTCAGCTCGTCGAGTTTGCCAACAGAAGAAAGCACTCCCTCTTGCGTGATAATGTACGACGGATCAATGGCCGCCAGGCGTTGCATAAATCGTTGCAACTGGCCTCCAGATTCAGATGCTTGCTCAACCTTGACTTGCGTATTACTAGTCTCAATTATCAAACCTTTCTTATGGTCTGATGTTGTGTAAGTCAAACTGCCACTGACTTCATTATTCAGTGTTTTTCCCTGTCGCAGGCGCTCTTTAAAAACGCGATAACTGACGTCTACTTCCAAGCCTGCCGGCCAGTTGTAACTAAGTGCGATGGTTGATCCGTCTGCTTTGACACCTGAATGCGCAAGCGTCAGCAAAATCGCCAACATCACAATAGTGCCTCGTATGGTCAACTTTACACTGAAGTTTATTGACTGCATTAGCAAACTAGCCCCGTTGAATGTATGAATTGAAAAACAAATATCGGAATGATCCCCTGATTCGGGTAGACCTGATCATTATAACAGCAGCGGATGAGCGTCGCGAAGCTACTTTTGAACCAGCAGTGCTCTGGGTTTACTGCACCGATGTCGATAACTGTTATGCAACACTAAAAAGCAACGGTGTTAATATTGTGGAGAACATCGACGACAAACCCTGGGGCACAAGACAGTTTACTGTGCATGATCTGGATATAAATGTTTTTTACTTTCATCACAGCTAGTACAACAAATATGCTGACCAAACAACGGAGCGGGTGTCACCATAAACAGGCCGTCATCGGCCCGTATACTCTTCCGTTTATTCGACATTCTCTTGATGCAATGAGCCAGTAAACTACAACCCCTACCCTATCAAAGGCGCTGGGGTCACCTTTAGAATCTCTTCATATGACGTTTTTCCCTGCGCTACTTTAGCCAGACCACTCACGCGTAATGGCCGCATGCCATCTTTAAAAGCCTGCTTACGCAGCTCTTCCAGATGCACGTCTGGCAGGATCATTTCTTTCACACCCGGCGTGAGCTGCAGTAACTCATAGATACCTGCTCGCCCAAGGTAGCCAGAGTTACGGCATTCGAGACAACCCACCGGCTTGTACAAAGTTTTAGGCGCTTCAGCCTTCCAGGGAGACATCAATGTATTCCATTGCTCTACATCGGTATCCGCAGGCTCAACACAGTGAGGGCAGAAAGTACGAATCAGCCGTTGTGCAATAACACCAATAAATGTTGAACGGATAAGATAGTACGGAACACCCAGCTCCAACATTCGAGTTATGGCCGCTGGTGCATCGTTGGTGTGCAGAGTTGATATAACCAAATGGCCGGTTAGTGCAGCCTGTACCGCCATCTGAGCCGTTTCCAGATCACGTATCTCACCAACCATTATGATATCCGGGTCCTGCCGGAGCAATGTACGAACACCTGAAGCAAAATCCAGTTCAATATTGTGTTGAACCTGCATCTGATTAAACTCAGGCACAATCAATTCGATGGGGTCTTCAATTGTGCAGAGATTGACTTCCGGTGTTGCCAGTAATTTCAAACTACTGTAAAGCGTGGTGGTTTTACCTGACCCGGTAGGACCGGTTACCAACAAAATGCCGTTCGGCTGCTTGATCATGTCGTTCCAGATACCAGCTTCACGATCATCAAAACCAAGCTGGGTCTGATTCTTAACCAATACATCAGGATTGAAAATACGCATAACCATTTTTTCACCAAACGCAGTTGGCATGGTCGATATACGCAGTTCAACCTCTTTCCCTTCAGCATTACGTGTTTTAAGTCGGCCATCCTGTGGTCGGCGTTTTTCTGCCACATCCATACGGCCGAGAATTTTTAATCGACTGGTTACCGCCTGCATAACTGCCGCCGGCATATCATATACCTGTTGCATAACGCCATCGATTCGAAAGCGGACACCACCATCATCACGTCGCGGCTCCAGGTGAATATCACTTGCGCGTTGTTCGTAAGCGTACTGCAGCAACCAATCTACAATACTAACCACATGCGAATCATTGGCATCGAGCTTGCCACCTCGACCCAGCTCCATAAGCTGCTCAAGGTTCTGCACTGCACTGGAGCTTGCAGTGTGATCCTGCTTGGCCCCCAGTACCGATTTAGACAGAGAGTAGAACTCGGCAAGATAACGACGGATATCATCGGGGTTACAGATAACGAGCCGAATATCCTTTCGAAGAACACGCTGAAGTTCAGCCTGCCATTCATTATAAAAAGGTTCAGCTGTGCCAAACACAACATAGTCAGGCGTAACGTCAACACAAATAACGTTGAATCGCGTGGCATAGGCCGATGAAGTTACCGCGGTTACCACTGGCACATCCACTTTCAATGGGTCAATACGCAGCCACTCAAGACCGACTTTTTCAGCCAGCCATTTAGACAGAAATTCAAGATCAATTTTGGTATTTTCATCGCCGGGTAAGGTCCAACCACTGTTCGCTATACGTTCAAGCGGACCAAGCTCCTTTGCACCGTTATTTGGTTGCGACAAGGACAGCAGCAGCTGTGAGTTGGATTCCTCGATTAAACCCTCTTGCAACAAACCCTCAAGTACTGCCGCCAGCTCAAGCTTGCCTGTGGCAGGGTCGGCAAAACGTCTGGCATTGTCGTAGAGATTTTCAGCGGTATTGGACACGGGCTTTTCGCTAATTACAAATGGGTATTAGAGGTATCGGCGAAAATCTGATTCAATGGAATAATTCATCCATTCGTCCGGCGCGTATGACAGACTTCACACTTTTAAGCTATCCCGGGAAATCATGACGACCAGAGTTTTAGTGGTGTACGACACCGAAGGTGGCAACACCCATGCCATGGCCAAATTGGTTGCCCGCGGGGTGGAACGGGTCGAGCGGTGTGAAGCTGTGCTTCGCAGCGTACCGAAAGTGACCACGAATTTCACCGGTGATGCGAGCCCGGTACCACAAAGCGGCGCACCTTATGTGACCACCGATGATCTGGCAAAGCACGATGGACTGGTGCTGGGCAGCCCAACACACTTTGGCAATATGTCTGCTTCGCTGAAACACTTTATTGACCAGACCTCAACCGAATGGCTCGCCGGCGCTTTGAACGGTAAACCGGCCGCAGTGTTTACCTCAACGGGTAGTCTGCACGGTGGTCAGGAAGCAACTCTGCTGAGCATGATGATTCCGCTCATGCATCACGGCATGGTTATCAGCGGACTGCCCTATACCCATCCTGGCTTAATGAAAACCCGCGAAGGTGGCACTCCCTACGGCGCCAGCCACATGGCTGGAGAAGCAGGAGATATCAGAATGAGTCAGACTGAGGAAGAACTGTGCATGCTGCTGGGTGAACGCGTTGCAAAACTTGCGGTAAAGCTAAAGGCTTAATGCCGTTGTACGAGTCAAGCTAGCTGCGCTGCGCCAACGCATAGAACAGCCCGCCTTCACGCCATATTTCTACTTCGACACCTTCGAGTTTTTCTCTTTGAGATTGTATCTGTTTAAGTTCGGCTGAGTTACTG
This sequence comes from uncultured Granulosicoccaceae bacterium, assembly GCA_937981955.1. Lineage (GTDB taxonomy): Bacteria > Pseudomonadota > Gammaproteobacteria > Granulosicoccales > Granulosicoccaceae > Granulosicoccus. The sequence goes on along the minus strand of CALJNA010000032.1, from coordinate 65,477 downwards.
GTAACAAATAAACTCATTGGTTTTCCCGATACCTTGTCATGTATTCTCACATGGGCGGCAAGCACACCACCCAAGGAGCAGTATCGAGAACCAATAAGCTCGTAAGCGCTGTTAGCGGCACTGTTGATTGACTTTGGCAAAACCAGATTAAACGGTAGCTGATGCATTGAGTTATCCAGCATCGCTAACGATGTACCGCGAAATTCTGGTTCAAGACGCGTGGTATGGTTCATTGCAACTTCACGCAAGGTACGCTCAGCCAACTCGGTTTCAGAGCCGGAGTTATGCATCCATAAAGACACAAGTAAAATAAATGCACTTGCTAATCCAGCCTGCATCCAGGTGTGTGTTTGCAGACGCGACAGCATTTTTCGCCATCTTGAAAAGAATGCGGATTTTTTCGACTCCGGTGTATTGCCACGCTGCTCCGCTGCCTTCAGCAAAGCGTTCATTCTGTCTTTTGGCATAGACAGGCTTTCGTAATAATCTCGAACGCGTTGATCTTGCTCGTTCATGATGAGTTGCCCCCGATGCTCTTGACCACCGTTAAATTCTGGCCTGCGTTTTGATCAAGGTGTTTCTTCAACTTTGCCTTAGCTCTGTGAATCTGGCTTAACACCGTACCACGCGATTGCGATGTCAGCGTTGCGATCTCTGCAGCTGTATGCCCTTCAAACACCCATAAAAACAGCGCTTCGCGCTCAACACTTCTCAGCTGCGACAGTCCATCAGCCAGGATCAGATCGTGACTTGCGTAGTGCGACGGGTCAAAACCCGTCGCATCAACCAGTGGATTATCGTCGTAGGAGTCACTTGGAAATCGCGTGCGGTGCCGGACACCATCGATAAAAAGGTTGCGAATAACACGAAACAATAAAGCCTTGTCGGGCTGAGGACCGTGCTTATCAAGTACCTTTAACCAACTCTCATGCACCAGGTCTTCCGCCATTTCTGCATGACCACACAAAGCCTGTGCGTATCGATACGCCGATTGCAACAATGCTTCCAACGTTGTGTCCGGTTTAGTCACTGACTTTTAGGCTGCTGAGTGCTCAAAGGCAGCTCTTTCGTTAATGGCATCGATAATACCTTGATGACCACCGGCAATGGTGTTCCCGGTTCGGTACTTACCGTTAATCACGATAGTTGGCACACTGCGAATACCAGCTTGTTGTGCACGCACAACAGAACGCTTGAGTGCAGTTTCTACCGCGAACGATTGCATCGCTTTACGGAAGTCATCCGCGCTGACACCAAGATCAAGCGATTCGATGTATTTTGCGATTTTCTTCGGATCGCGCATTGGTTGCTTGTTCTTGTGAATGTTGTCGAACGTCTGATCGAACATACCGTCGGTAATACCGAGTGCCTGAGCTGCGTAAAAAGTACGCGAATGTTGTTCCCAGCTCGGGTTCAACGGTGGAGCTTCACGCACAAAATCGACATAGTCAGGTTTGCTGTCTTTCCACGCATTAATCGCAGGCTCAAAGGCAAAACAGTGAGGACAACCAAACCAGAAAAACTCAAGGACTTCGACTCGCGATGGATCACCTGTTGGCATTGGTTTGTCCAGCACTTCATAGCCCTGGCTTTGAGCGAAAGCGCGTTGCCCACCGATGCCAATACCAAGAGCTGAAGCCACTCCCACAGCGCCGACTCCGGCAAGTGTTTTCACAAACCCGCGTCGATCTGTCGCGTTGTTTTCGAATATCTTTTTCATTGTCATCTCTTTAGATCTAAGGTTAAGTGAACCTGCACGAGGAGATACTCGTGCAGTCTAATTCTGTGACGGACGTCGTACCCTACGCTGATCATAGCGTCAATGCGCTGAGTCGCCTGCGTCCCTGGTGGACAACTGCGGCAAGCACGCCCTGCCCGGATAACGTTTGCAGCGGGTATTTGATTGCAGACAGCGTCGGTATAAACAGACACTTTCAGGCGTTAACGTTCCACACAAACGGCGAAAAATGCGACATGCAATCAACTTTGTTACTGAATCGTTGTTGCAGCATGAGCAAACGAAAAAACAAACGAAGAAAGCATTCCAGCACTGATACTGTCGCCAAGCCCTCGGTCGAGGAACAAAAAGCAACACCTGCGAAAAACGTAGCCGGAAAAGAAGCAAAAAGCCCGACCCGCGCTAAAAACTCATCGGACAAGCCCTCGCTGTTATCGCGCCGCAATATGATCCGGGCTTTAATCGCTCTGCCCGTTGCGGGAGCCGCAGGTGCGGCCATTCATCGATACGATGTTCAAAACCGGGGTTTACACGATCTGACAATGATTGGGCAGGGCTCACCTGTGGTCGTGCAAATTCACGATCCGGCCTGCCAGTTGTGCCGACGCTTAATGAAGAACACACGAAAAGCCTTGAAAAGTCGCGAAGACATTCTATTTCGGGTAGCAGACGTTACATCGGGTGAGGGTTCAGCGTTCCAGCAGAAACATCAGGCGAATACTGTGTCTTTGTTGATCTTCAACAGCGCCGGAGAAAAGGTGGACACCATTGCTGGTGTAACTCCGATTGATGAGTTAAAGAATCGCTTTGTGAGTATTAATTAGATTTCGAGCAACTCTGGTGAAGCCAGTCGAGTTTCCCGTCAAAGCAGAGCTATTTCGAGGGGTATAATGATTACCCCACCCTGCAAGTCGATTCGGGCTTTATACTGTGTGTACCGAGGACGCCGTTTATCGCGCTCAACACACACCAATGAACAAAAAAACACTCTCGCGCTGGTGCGCGCTAATTGGCCTGCTGGGTTTAATCGGCTTACTACTAAGCTGGTTTACCTGGCTTGCACCACCAGAAAATGTTCCCAGAGTCGTGGTTATCGTTTTACTGGTTGTACCACTACTGTTTCCGCTGCGCGGCATGCTCCATGCGCGGCGATACACCCACCAATGGGTCAGTTTTCTGTCCATGTTCTATTTTATGGTAGGTGTAGATGCCAGCTTTAACCATGGCGAAGGACAAGCCTGGCTCGGCTATTTAACGGTGGTTTTCAGTCTGATGTTATTTATTGGCAGTATTTTCTTTGCACGTTTCACACCCTCTGAACGCAAACAAGACTGAACGTCCCACCACCCCGACCAAGATGACAATTCCAGCCTAGGCAGTTTCGGCACTAATACTCTTTATAAGTGGAATGGTTATGCGTCGTTGTTCTCGCAGGGAAGCACTGTCGAGCTGATCAACCAGCTGTTTCAGCACGCTTATATCTCTGGGATAACGCCTCAATACGTACTCAATCACATCGTCACCAACTTCAAGCCCGCGCAATTTAATCATGTGCACAAGCACTGTCGACAACTCATTGTCGTCTAGTGTCTGTAGCTGGAAAACCGGCCCCCAACTCAGTCGTGTTAACAAGTCAGGTAAGCCATACCCCATATTATCGATTGAATTTCTGGACGCAAAAATCATTCTGGTTTGAGATTCGCGACAACGATTAATAAAATGGAATAAGGCTTCTTCTGAAGTCGAGTGCAGTAAATGCAAATCGTCTACACACACAAGTTCAAAGCTTTCCAGCCCGTGCAGTGCATGTGTATGGTTAGCCAGTTCACCAGTCAGGTAGGCAACCTGATAGCCTTTAGCGGTGAAATCTGCGCAAGCCGCACTGAGTAGGTGCGTTTTGCCAACCGATCTGTCGCCCCAAAGTAGCAGTTGCTGTTCATTGAGCTCCCCGCTACACAATGCTTTGATTGTAGCGAATGCGTTCAAATTGGCTTTGCCCGGCAGAAACGATTCGAACGAAGACGACGGGACAATACCTAACGGCAAAGTGAGTTGCGGGTGTTGCACCTTCGGGTCTTCAGCGCAGGTATTCAAACGAGGCTGATATGCCTGCAGCAAACCGGCTTTCGTTGGCAGAACTTGGTGTTGCGGCCTGCCGCAGCCAGCCTTGCGCAATTGCCGCACTGGTTACCGATGGCAATGCACTGCGAGGTAAAATGGCAAACACCATTCCACCACCAAGAACCTCTTTAGGATAAGCCACCGTCACCGAATCGAGCGAACTTAAAAAGTCGATGACCTGGGCATAACTTTTCGTGCTTCGCAAAGGACTAACCCAGACCAATCCTTCAGCGCTGGAAATGTTCGACTGCTGACTCGGTTGATAACCTGATTGCGCCGGCGCTGAACTCAATGATTGCGGGCTCAACCAGCCAATACCTTGCTGCAAAGCCTCATCGAGACCGCCTGAATTAAATGCCTTGTTGTCCTGTTGACCCACGGCACTCTTTAACCAGACCCCTTCCCAGGAACCGGTACGTGTTCTTCTTATGTGTGCCGCCAGCACCAGCGGTTGAGCGTAACGCGATGCTGCAGCAACAATGGCATCGGTATTAGCCGTTTTTATATCTTCGACACTTACAGCCTGGGTATCCTGTTGATCACCTGCAGGAAACGAAAGCGATACACCAGCACCACCGGCAATTTCACGAGCTCGCTCCATCACGTTTTGCGCCGCTGCACCACTGGCCAGAACCTGATTCCCACCATCTTCAATGATCAGCCACATGAGCGCCGAGCGCACGTTTGCAAATGGGTCAAATTCAGCATTGGGTTCAGGCTGCTCAGTCGTTGCAGACCCAGGACGGATAAGCTGATTAATCAACTCACGATTAAATTGTATGGTCATTAACTGCGTGGCTTTGCCGCTGCTTCTGACCGCGTCAGTCAGCGGCGTATCGCGGGAGATTACCGTTCCGGGTGCGGGAGAATCGTATTTGAAAGACTCAACGTAGGTGTCGGCGTCACGCAAACCGGCTCGCACATCATCACGGTTCAGCAACGTTTTGTCGCCACTGTTGCTTAACAGCACCGAACGCATCCCAACCAGATAAGCGGAGCGCTGTTCCTCAGCAGAACGATCGAGAACGGCAACCTGAATACTGTAGGCATCCGTTTGCGCATGAACCATTGGCGTCACTGCAAGCCAGACAAGCAGCACAGTAATCAGGCGCGCAGTTCCGCGCCAACGTGCAATTGGGTTCGGGTGACTCAGGGCAACTGTTTGACTCATTCGCTTTTACGCACTCTTAGTAAAGTAATACGAGTATCATGTCGACTTTTCCGCGCGACTCTACGTTCATGACCAAATCGACCGAAACCAGCGGTCTGACCTATCGCGACGCCGGTGTGGATATCGAAGCTGGCGATGCACTGGTTCAGAAGATCAAACCGCTGGTCGCAAAAACACACCGTACAGGGATTTTAGGCGCTATTGGCGGCTTTGGGGGCATGTTCGAGCTGCCTATGACGCAATTTCGGCAACCTGTCATGGTCTCTGGCACCGATGGCGTGGGTACGAAACTGCGACTCGCTATCGATCTGGACATGCCTGATACGGTCGGTATCGACCTTGTTGCCATGTGCGTCAACGATATTCTGGTTTGTGGTGCAGAGCCATTGTGGTTTCTGGACTATTTCGCTACCGGCAAGCTTGATGTTGACCAGGCCAGCCGCGTCATAGCTGGCATAGCCGAGGGCTGCGTGCAATCGGGGGCGGCCCTGCTTGGTGGTGAAACGGCGGAAATGCCCGGCATGTACCACGACAAGGATTTCGACCTGGCGGGCTTTGCGGTCGGCGTGGTTGAAAAAGAAAATATTATTGATGGAACCAGTGTGGCCACAGGCGACAGCATCATCGGTATCGCATCCAGTGGTCCCCACTCTAATGGTTACTCTCTGATACGTAAAGTTGCCGCCGAACATGATATCAATACCCCTTTCGATACCGTCACTTTGGGCGAAACCCTGATGCGACCAACGCGGATTTACGTCAATGCCATATTGTCGGTGCTAAAAGACAATGCACCGATCAAAGCCATGGCACATATCACTGGCGGTGGGATCACTGAAAATGTGCCACGCAGCCTGCCGCAGAACGTTGTTGCACGCATCGATCAGAGCAGCTGGCAAACACCAGCAGTGTTCGACTGGCTTGCGCAGAACGGCCAAATTGACCCCAAAGAAATGCTGCGCACATTTAACTGCGGAATCGGTTTCACTCTGGTTGTAGATGCCGCGGATGCCGATGAGGTCATAGGCAAGTTGGAAAAGGCTGGTGAAACAGCTTGTGTTATTGGTTCCATCGAGGCCGGTACGGGTGCGGCAACGGTCGTGTTCGCATGACACGCATCGTCGTGTTAATTTCGGGTCGCGGTTCCAACATGCGTGCCATTGTTGAAGCTTGCAGAGACGGTCGTCTGGACGCTGAAGTTGTGGCGGTTATCAGCAACCGCCCAGATGCTGCCGGTTTAGAGTTTGCGGCCAGGCAAAATATAGAAACGGCCACGCTCGACCATACGCACTTCGATGATCGCAACCAGTTTGATGCAAAACTTGAAGCGCTGATAGACTCGTTCAACCCCGATTTTGTCGCGCTGGCAGGCTTTATGAGAATTCTGAACAAAGCACTGGTCGATCGCTTTCTCGGCAAAATGGTGAATATTCACCCGTCGCTGTTACCGCTTTATCCAGGCCTGAATACCCACGCAAGGGTGCTTGAAGCCAAAGAAACCAGGCATGGTGCCAGCGTGCATTTTGTGACCCCGGAACTCGATGCCGGACCGGTCATCGCACAGACCGAAGTTCCAGTTTTACCTTCCGATACAGAACAAACCCTTGCGACCCGTGTCTTACTCACAGAACATGAACTTTACGTGCATGCATTACAACTTTGTGTGAGCGGCACCGCCCGATTGGGTAACGATGAATGTTACCGTGGCACCCTTAAAAGTACCGCACAGCGCGGTGCTGACAGTGCCCTGAACGGACCACAATGATGACAAGAACACACCGGCTTGGGAAAACAGCCAGAAATCGATCGGACAGCAAGCTCATAACGCGACTCGGTTGTATGGCAACGGCTGCGACCATGATGCTTGGCGCAGGTGCCGCCATTGCACAACCTGCAGACTTCACCCCATTCGAAGTCGAATACGAAGTTGGCAACAACATGATCAGCGCTGGCAGTGCGACATTACAGCTGGCCAGGCAAGGTGACGAATGGATCTACAGCCTGAAGACCACCCCAACCGGTGTATTCAAGCTGACCGGCAAAGGAAAAATTCAGGAAGTCAGTGTTTTCAGTGTCTCAGACTCAGCCGGTAAGCTCAATTTAAAACCACAGAAATACACCTACCGGCAAGATTCAGAAGCCCGCCGCAGTGTCGATGCCTGGTTTGACTGGAACCAGAATCAACTGACCTACAAAAGACGTGGTGAAGAGTTCACTGAAGACTTCTCCGATCCGGTACTCGATCGCTTGTCGGTCACCTTAACGGTTATCGATGAGTTAAAGAAAAACAACTTTCAGCAGGCGAAACTGCAGGTGTTCGACAACGGACGTGTGAAAACCATGCTGTTTTCCAACGAAGGTACTGAAACAGTCGAGACTCGCATGGGCCCGCTTAAAACTGTCAGGGTTCGCAGTAATGCCGAAGGAGGTGGAACGCGACATACAACGACCTGGTTTGCACCCGAGCTCGATTTTGTACCGGTGAAGATAGAGCAATATAAGCGAGACAAGCTGGTTGCCAGACTAACACTGACGCGATTACGCAACCGAATCACCGAGGGTGGCGGTGCTGAAGCGTACAAAGCCAAGTAATCGTTTTAGAACTGCTTTTCGAATATCGCGCGCAGTCGGTAGTCTGGTTCGACTGTATCGTCCGAAGAGGGTGCTTCTACAGGCACCTGAACCTGAGCGGAGAATGTGAACCCTGGGTTCTGCCAGAACAGGCTGGGGTTCAGGTACCAGTCTCCCCGGTCCATTTGATCATTGCTGCGCTCCTGCAAATCAAGGTTGCCTTGCAAGGAAAGCATCCACAGAGGCGAGCCACTGGATGTGCCAGTCCAGCCAAGACGGCGGCCGGTGGTAAAATCAACGCTTAGCGTATCGTTCTGATCATTGCTGCCGCTACCGTGCACGAACTGCTCGACGTTAACATCGACTCCACCGTACCAAAGACGCCCAAGGCGTCCGTATGAAAGCCCTAGTAGTCCGGAGCTGACATAGGCCGTGCCGTCGATATCTTCATCTTCATGCTCGACCTTGACGCCGGCGGAATACGCGAAGCCGTCGTGCAAATCAGGAATGGCTTCGACCAAACGGTTTTTCCCGAGACGCCCACTCTCGACCTCAACAGCCGGTTGCGCATGCGAAAACATATTCAACCCGAATCCGTGCTTCAGGCTAAACTTTGGTTTAGCCGGTTTCAGACTAACCGAAAGTTCAGTTTGTCGATCGGCGTAGTACTGGGGAAGCCTGTCAGACTCGGGAACACGCGTGTAGCGTATGGTGTCAAGATCGTTACTGTTGAAAGTGAACGGGTCGTGTGAGGTAGAAAATTCACCGAGTTCAAACGATTGCGCATGCGCAACCTGCACCACCGAGGGGGCAAGTAAAGCAGCAATTGCAATGAGTCGTTTCATGTTCGGATTGATTTCCTTTCGGCTGGTATGACCCTGCCACTTCCGTTAACAGTGCTTACTACCTTTAACGCACACCATTAGATAATGAATGTCGTAAGAATACAACACCCTTTTGCGTATTTGTTACAGTGTCTTACGACACACTTCGAAACAAGTCTCTTGACGAAACTGGCCGTATTTAGATGATAGATGATGATCCCGAGTTTGGCGAAGACGATTTTGACGAGGGGCCAAGTAAATCGCAATTAAAGCGAGAAGCATTGGCTGTTCGCGATCTCGGCTCTGAACTGGCCGCGCTGGGAGCCGCAGAGCGCGCACGTATCCCGCTACCGGATGATGTGGTTGATGCCATAAACGAGCTGAACCGAACGACGCAGAACGGCGCTCGCAAACGTCAGTTAGGCTGGCTGGCAAAACGCCTTCGTAAAATCGACATCGAACCGATTGACGCTGCACTGGAGTCCATCCGGCAGGCTGCGCGCGCAAACACGCAAACATTACATTTAGTAGAGCGATGGCGAGATCGGTTGCTTGGTGATGACGGGGATGCAAAATCAGCACTGACAGAATTTCTCGACAAGTACCCGCATGCCGATAGACAACAGCTCAGACAACTGCAACGCAGTGCGATGAAGGAAAAATCGCAAACCAAATCACCGAAGTCAGCTCGCCTGCTGTTCAAAGCCGTTCGTGATGCGGTAAACCATCAGGCAGAATCAGGGCAATGAAACATCGGAGCTGGTTCGCCCTTGGTTTGGCTATGTCATTCCTGTACGGCTGTCAGTCAAATACTCAAGCAACTCCGGGAGTCGTCATCACTCCGGAGTCGCAAGCTGAGGAAAACACCAGTAACGAAACAGCGTCGTCCAACACCGCCTTACTAACCGAACCGGCTGCCCAGAATACGACCAGCCTGATTGTCGCGACTGAAGGCAACCTCACTAACGAATCTTTCAGCGTTGATCATGCTCAGTCCACAGGCAATTTACAGGACCCGAATTTAACTGAGGTCAGTGGCATGGCAGCATCCATTCGACAAAACAATACGTTCTGGGCCATCAATGACAGTGGCAATGCATCGATACTGTTTGCGTTCGATCATCAGGGCAATTCACTGGGAAGCTGGAATGTAAATGCGGCGAGTCGTGACTGGGAAGATATGGACAGCGTTTGGATTAATGGCGAGGCGTATCTGTTAATAGCAGACATCGGGGACAATCTGAGAATTAAAGATGAGCATGTGATCCATGTTCTTGTAGAACCTGAAATCGATCGTGCAGTTACCGATGTACTGGAACCTGTGCATACCATCAGGTTTCGTTATCCGCATTCGGCCCATAACGCTGAGGCGATGGCGGTTGATGGCGATTGGATTTATGTGCTCACCAAAGAACCATTGAACAACGGTGAAAGACAGCCCAGTCATGTTTATCGCATACCCATGTCGCTGACGAACCCGTCGCAGCTGAACACAGCAGAATTAATCGCTCAGTTGGCGATCCCTGCCGGCTCGATTGAGTCCAGCCTGATTGCCTCAATTGGCGGTGTCGATGTGTCGCAACCCACCGCACTGGACATAGATGGAAATGATCAAACGGCTTATCTTCTCACTTATCGGAGCGTATACCGATATCGACGCGGCGCAAACCTCAGTTGGGCACAAACCTTTGCGCAACCAAGACAACGTGTTCACTCGCACTCGCTGTCGCAAGCCGAAGCTTTGGCGGTAGCCGAAAACGGTGTGGTGTGGTTTACATCAGAGAAACGGCCTGCGCCATTGTGGGCACTACCAGCTTCAAATTCGAATTAGCGTGTTGGTTCGAACGGAACCACCGTAAGTTCCGGCTCATCCCAGCCACCGGTCAGGGTGTATTCGCGTAAACCGATTCTATCGAAATCCAGACCAATGGCTTTCAACAGGCCACCGGCAAATAATGCTCCAACACCCGCAGTCGCCCCGCCGGAAATGATGCCAATAATTGGTAAGGCAGCACTCACACGCGGCAAAACAGTAATGCGCTGGTTATATTGTTGCGTAACCAGATTGGATTCCCCGGCAATATCAACAACACCGACAGAGCCATTGAGCTGCACCAACGGTGCATGGGCGATCCCGTTTGCCAGTTGCACTTGACCACGAATGGTTTCGTAGTCTAGACCATCGAGTACCAGATCTTTGAAATCCAGACTTAAACGACGTGGTATGGATTGAAGTGCAAACAGCCCAACCAGCTTCGCAGCACCTGGTTCTACTTTAAGAATGCGCCCCTTTTGGATATCAATATTCATTTCGCCAACCAGATTATCCAGCGATGGCTTGTAGGCCGGAGCTGGCCATACCAACGAACCGGTCAGTACACCTTCGCCTTCATCCAGCGTCCCACCGAAACCCAGACGAGTTGCCGCACGACCGAAATCGCTGCTCTGCATAGTCAGGTCGAGTTTTGTGACATGCTGATCTTTTAGCGCTGCGTTCACACCTTGCGGGTCACGTAAACGCCAATACCCGGAACCGATCAGTTGCGCCGATTCATAGGCAAACCCAAAGGTGTCTATATTCATGCCACTAACCGCTGGCGAGGTGCGGATGGTTAACGCTTGCAAGTCGAGCGAGCCCCAACGAACGTGGCCTACACGTGCATGAATGGGTGGCAGAGTTCTTGGGTCCAGTTCATTGGATTCTTCATCAGCTACAGCCGAGTCCAGCGCATCAACAAAGCGTTTATCAACATTATTGATTCGGACCACAGCCGGTTGGGTTTTATTCCAATGCTCTCGCGGGTAACGAGCGCTGCCACTCAGATATTGATTTTCAATGACGCCATTGACGTAATCGTAATCAGTATTAAAACGCAAGGAGCCACCACCAATGTATTGCTTGCCAGCGATAAACTGCTTTACTTTCAAATCACCCGACACCGGCATTATCCGTTGCGGTGTGTCTGAAGGTTCTAAGTCGTCGATCAGACCGGCTACGCTTTTGACCCAGCCATCCAGACCCAGCTCGGACAGGCTGCCTTCGAGTCTGAACCCTTCTTTCACATTCGGATTCGGTAAACCTCCGCCAAAAGCAACTGCCATTGAAAGCAGTTTCGAACCATCAACCCGAACCAGTGATTTAGTTGATTGACCAATATCAATAAGCCACTCGCGTTTAGTCGATTTAGGAAACAGTGTTGATGACACGGCCAACCGGCTTGACTGCCCCACTGCCTTACCCAAAGGTTCTGGCAACAGGAGCCGAGTGCCGACAAGCTCACTCACAGCAGCAAAGCGAATTCCGCGACGCTCAGCCTGTTTTGCATTCATGGGTATACGCACACTGATATTCCAACGCGACTCACCTTTGGCAAAACGAGTTAACGGTATATCGTAACTATTCAACACCTTCTCAATGCTCATCGGACCCGTTACGGTGATCTCGACGCCGCGATTATTACCTTTACCTTCGGTTTTACTGTCTACACGAACCGGTCGGCCGTACATGAGCCCCTGCAGATTATTCACGCGAATGCCGTTCTGGGTAAATCCCACTGCACCATCGACATCGGTTAATAAAAATTTGGCCGCATCAAATCGAATGTCATTGTTTTTTAAGAACACCGAACCATTGACTTTCAGTCCAGGAATTCGCGTCGCTGGTTTACTGACACTTTGCTGCGCGGAAGCAACGGTGTTAAAGCTTGCCTGTCGCTTGAGCGGTACCGAGATATTCAAATCCATTTGTGCACGACCGTTAGCATCTATACCGCCGAGCGCCGGCTGCAATATTCGTTTTAACGGCCCGGTAGTTCCGAATTCAATCATTTCTGGCAGCGACCCTGCGCTGGTGCTGCTGACATTGAGTACCGGGTTAAGCAGATTGTCCACCCGCGCCTTCACGGAACTTAAACGCATGGAACCAACTTTGCCGTCGGTAGCGGTGCTGGTAATGGACGCACGATCCATATCAAAACGTCCCTGCAAGCCGGTTGCAAGTGGCCAGGTCTTCAAATACTCCATGGTCGCATCTTTGATATCAAAACCAACTCTAAACACGCCTTCGTTTTCTCGAAAAGGAAAATCTGCAACCTTGCCGAACATCAATAACTCACCATTAACCGCTTCACCTGCAATCAAGGCCTGGTTCAACCAGCGGGTTGTAGGTGGTCTTAGCAGTCTTACCGGTATGTAGCGTTTTGCCTGGCCAATGTCATCCAGCGAGAACTGACCCTGGGTATAAATGTGTGGAGATGAACCAGGGTCCAGCTTGACTTCAAGACGCGTACTGGCGTTGAGACCACGATCAGTAACGAACAACTCACCTTTTAAAGCGGTGCGAAGTGGATCCTGAACATCAATGTCCAGCTCGCCATAGAGTTTTTGTAACTGCAATGGTTGCGCAAAAGCTGCAGGTAAATCCAATTCCATATCAATACCCTGCATGCTTATCTTGCCGGCATTGTGTTTCATGTCGATAGTGCCGCCGATATTTTTTGCACCGGGTATACCACCAGCGGCACTGAGCTCCAATTCGTGGAATATGCTGAACAGGGAAAAATCCGGCTTACCGTTAACCAGTGCAAAGGTGGCATCCCAGTCATACAGATCGCCGCGTGGCGAGCTTTGCGCTAACCATTGTGCACGTGGCAAATCAGCGTTTTTATCAAACAGCGATAGCGTCAGCCTGGTGGCCAGGTCAAGCTCCAGACTCTCACCACTGGCATCCAGTTTCCAGGCCGTGTCGCCGGCGGGCTTGAACTGATACACGACATCGTTGACGGTGGTGGTTTCACCGCTATCTTGCAAAGTAAGTGAGTCGGCACTGAGCTGCCACCCCAATGGCAAGTCGGTGAAAACGACGTCGGTGCTTATATTATCGAGTACCGGTTGTCGGGTTTCGGTATCAAAAACATCAGCAACATTAAGTTGTCCACGTGCCGTTTGTAATTTCCCGTCAGATACGCTGCCCCACAGCTCCATTTGTATCGTTGCATCCAGTCTTGCAATACCAGTGGTGGAAATTGGCAGCCCTTTAAAACGGCTGGCTTGTAATGAACGCCATGCATCGGCTTTAAGATCAACTGCTTTGATATGTAATTCGGCCGATGCATTTTGAATGTCATCACTGTGCCCAACAAGATCAAGACCAATTTCAATTTTGTTACCCAACTCTTCAGGTAGCTGCATGTCCACACGCAGCTGATGCAGATCACCATCATTGGTTGCGATCACATTCAAATCGGAAATCGTCAACTGCTGCTGGTTTTCTGCTCCAATCAGGGTAATGGTTGCGTCCTGCAAGCCAACACGGCTTGTGTTCATTAACCAGGACAGAACATCAACACCTTTTCTGCTATCCGAGGTTGCAGCTGCTGACTGTTTCAAGCCATGCAATTGGTACCTACCCTCGGGCGAACTTTCCAAAGCCAGCCTGGCGCCGACCAATGTCAGTTCATCAATAACTGGTGTGCCTTGTGAAACCGACTTCAACATGTTCATATCGATCAGCACTTCATCGAGTGTGACCTGACGATCAGCCGATTCACTCAAGGACACACCTACGGCACTAAGCTTCGGTCCGAACTGCTCCCATCGCACAGACAGCTCTTCAATGGTTACAGGGCCATTGAGTTGTTCACTTAAACGCTGCTCAACCTCGCCTTTGTAACCGCTGAGCCAGGGTAATCCGATACGCGCCAGCAGTAATAAAACAGCCAGAACAATAAGAAAAACAGCAACGATAAAGAATAACCAGCGGGCAGTTGTGCTGGCAGCATTAGCGACTTTTTTACGTCCGGCAGGAGTACCCACGGGCGAACCTGGTTGGTCCATCACCGCCTGGGCTCCACTTTGAGCGTTGACCGAATTGGTGCGTTTTGAATTCACTTAAGAACAACGTCGTATTGTTCACGGGTGTACATAATCTCACCCTGTAGTCGAATGGGAACGTCGACAAAGTCTTCGAGCAATGCCAGATCGTCTGAACGTTCCTCAGTAAACCATTCAACAATATCGGTGGATGCGAGCACGGTGACCGACTCTATATCGAACTGTCTGACCTGACGTATGATTTCGCGCGTAATTTCAAACACCACTGTTTCCAGAGTTTTCGTCATGCCACGGCCGTTACACACACCGCATTCGGTGCAAAGCACCTGCTCAAGACTTTCACGCGTGCGCTTTCTGGTCATTTCAACCAGACCCAGCGCCGAGACATCACTGACTTGTGTTTTCGCGTGATCTTTTTCCAGTGCTTTTTCAAGCGCACGAAGCACTTGCCGACGATGATCGACGACCTGCATATCAATGAAGTCGATAATGACGATGCCGCCGAGGTTTCTTAGTCGCAGCTGACGCGCTATGGCCTGTGCCGCTTCCAGATTGGTTTTGAAAATGGTTTCTTCCAGATTGTGTCGACCAACAAAGCCGCCGGTATTGACATCAACGGTGGTCATGGATTCCGTTTGATCAATAACCAGATGCCCGCCCGATTTGAGCGGCACCTTTTTGTTCAAGGCACGTTCGATTTCATCTTCGATACCGTGCAAATCGAATATAGGTCGCTCGCCCGGATAGTGTTCGATGCGTTCCGCCAGTGCCGGAACATACTCCTGACAAAACTCAATGCTGCTTTTGCAGGTCTCTCGTGAGTCGATACGGATTCGCTCTATGCCAGAACCACGTATGTCACGCAGTGTACGCAGCACCAGCGGCAAATCGCGAAATATGACTTGTCCATCTTTCGCACTGCCAATCTGATTCTGAATACCTGCCCAGACCTTTTTCAGATAAGTCATATCAGCGGCAAGTGCTTCTGCATCAACACCCTCGGCAGCCGTGCGTACTATGTAACCACAGGCCTCCTCTTTGTCGATTTCATTGACCATCTCACACAATTCACTGACCAGCTCACGCAGCCTTTCACGCTCCTCTTCCGCTTCGATCTTGGTCGACACACCAATACTGTTTTCGTAGGGCATCATGACCAAATATCGCGAAGGTGCCGTCAGATTGGACGTGACACGGGCACCTTTGGTACCCAGTGGATCCTTGATGACCTGCACAGCAATTTTCTGCCCCTCGCGCAACATGCTGGCAATGGTTTTTGTCACTTTCTCGCCGTCTTCACCGGTTTCAACCGAACCGGCAATATCCGATACGTGCAGAAACGCTGCTTTCTCCAGCCCAATATCAATAAAGGCCGCTTCCATTCCGGGTAATACCCGCTTTACTGTTCCTTTGAAAACGGTACCAACCAGACCAATCTTCTGAGCGCGCTCAATCCAGACCTCGGTCAGCATTCCGTTCTCGACGGTCGCGACGCGGGTCTCCTGCGGCGTTACATTAATGAGTAACTCTTCGGTCATCTATCATCAACCTGAAAAATATTGAGTCCAATTTTTGTCAGCAATTGCGCGGTTTCAAACAAAGGTAATCCCATGACATTACTGTAGCTGCCAACGATACGCTCAACAAACACAGCACCCATGCCCTGAATGGCATAACTGCCTGCTTTGCCAGCACACTCACCTGTTGCCCAATAACGTTGCGCTGTCTCTTCATTAAAATGAACGAAGGTGACCACGGTCTGCACCGTGCTCGATACCACTTGCTCCGCCGACTTAATACAAACACAGGTGTAAACACTGTGCTCCTCACCCGATAGCGATAGCAGCATATCGATACCGTGTGCACGGTTAGAGGGTTTCCCGTAGACCCTGTTGCCACGAACGACAACCGTATCGGCAGCCAAAACCGGTTTGTCACTCTGAATCGATTCGCACTTTAGTCTGGCCAAACGTTCCACCAGGGCGTTGCCAGACTCCCCGGATAGCGGCGTTTCATCAATATCGGCTGGTTGTACGGTAGGTCTGATGCCAATCTGGGCCAATAATTCCAGCCGACGCGGTGACGCCGATGCCAGTAAAAGTGAATTGTTCATAGTGCGCGGCGTTCCGACTCAGCGTTTTACGGCTCTTTCAAGCTACCTGCCTGCGGTGTGACAGACCGTAAAACCTTCAAGCCCGGTGGTAAGGGTGATTGATCAGTAATGAATGCGCTCGGTATAACTGCTCCACAACCAATACCCTGACTAACGGATGCGGAAAAGTTAAGTTCGACAAACTCCATTGCTGTTGTGAGCTTTCCAACGTGACATCATCAAGGCCATCGGGCCCCCCGACGATCAGAGCAACGGGTTTGCCTAGCGCCTGCCATGATTGTAGTTGAGCGGCGAGATCACTGGTACTCCATGACGAGCCACGATTATCCAGCGCGACTACATGGGTTTTCTCAGCCATGCTCGCCCGCAGCGCATTGCCTTCCTTGACCTTATTTAGTGCAGCCGAACCCAGATTGGCTTGCGCCACTTCGCGAACACCAAACTGCCATTGGCGTGGAAGGCGCTTTTGATACTCACTGCAACCTTGCTGCACCCAGGCAGGCATTTTCCGACCGACCGCATAGAGCGAAAGCTGCATTGGTTTGGCTGTAGGGCAGTTTAACTATGATGCCTTATACCGCGCCCAACATACTGGGTTGCTTTTCGTCGCCATCGGGACCAACCGACCACAGTTTTTCCAACGCATAGAAGTCGCGCTTTTCCTGTGTCATGACATGCACGATAACATCGCCAAGATCTACCAGAATCCAGTCGCTGCTGTCACCACCTTCAAATCCCAGCGGTGCGTGGTCAGCCTGCTTCGCACTTTGTCGAACAGATTCAGCCAGCGAGCGAACGTGCCGTTTGGAGGTACCCGTGGCAACCATCATGGCATCGGCAATGCTGGATTTTTCCGCTATATCAATGACGGTGATGTCGATGCCCTTAAGTGCATCGAGCGCTTCCGAGGCAAGTTCAATGAGTTGCTCTGTTTTCATAGAATGAATAATACCGTTACTTTTTTGTTTTTCGGCGCTTTTGATACAAGCAGTTACGTAATCGCGCGACCGACCGGTCGACGACTCAGCTGTATGACGCTACCGATAAAGTTGCTGGCGATCAATATACTCTTTTACGCTCTGGGGCAGGAGGAAATCGATGCTTTCGCCAGCCTGAATACGATGCCTGATATCGGTTGCAGATATAGCCAACTGAGTCACGTTGCGCCGCTCAATTACACCAAAAGCTGCATCAATCGCTTTGCTTCCATACGTTTTCTGCTGGGTTTTGAGTAAATCAGCCGCCCACGCACTCATTTTTGCATCCGGACGCTCTACCACGACCAGGTTGGCAAGCTGCAAGATATCCTGCCAGCGGTGCCAGGTATCGAATTCCGAATAGGCATCCAGACCCATAAAAAAGACCAGGGAACTCTCAGGGTACTCGTGACGGAACTCTGTCAGGGTATCGAAGGTGTAAGACGCTTTGTCGCGCATGGCTTCACGCGGATCGACGATCAACTGCGGTTGAGATTGTGTGGCAAGCTCCAGCATGGCAATGCGTTGTTCGGTCGTAGCCGATGGAGCGTCGCGATGAACCGGGCGATGATTCGGCAACAGGTGCAGCCGGTCGAGGTTAAACGCCTCTGCCAGCTCTACTGCAGGACGAAGGTGTCCAAAGTGCACTGGGTCGAACGTTCCACCAAACAAACCGATACGTTTCGCGGTGTTGTTGCTAAATGATTCGATTAGCGCACCTGCTGAAACGGTAAGGCAAGAGATGCAGCAATAAAACAGAAAACCTGGCTTGAGCCAGATGCTGCAACAGCAGCAGCTCGATCAAGCCAGGTTTTCTTCAGTTGTACTTTTGCGGCAGTACGTTTTGCCTTGCCGGATTTTTCGTGCACCGATGATTTTTTTAGCAAGGGATTCAATGCGACTGAATTCCGTTCTTTTATCGGTGGCTGTTTAACGGATTGTTTCGTGTTTCGTTTTCTTTGTTTACTCATACTTTTTCCTTTCTGTTGTGTATACCCTTGGTACCCGTATCGACAAAGGTATGGACCAGGCAAACACTTATCAATCATATTTAACAACTAGTTACGCGTTGTACCATCCCCAGTTACCACGTATTTTTCGGTTGTGAGACCCAGTGCACCTACCGGGCCACGCACATGCATCTTGTTTGTGCTGATACCGATTTCCGCACCCAGTCCATACTGTGCACCATCTGCAAAGCAAGTCGCCGCATTGACCATGACAGAACTGGAATCAACCTGACGAACAAATTTTCTGCCGCGCTCTATATCACTGGTGACTATGGCATCGGTATGCCCCGAGCCATACTGCGCGATGTGTTGCATTGCCTCATCAATACCGTCGACAATTTTTATCGACAGCACGGGTGCAAGATACTCTGTGCTCCAGTCTTCTTCCGATGCGGTGCCAATATGACTGACAATGCCTTTGGCTCTTGAACAACCGAGCACTTCAACACCGTGCTCATTCAGCGCGTCACACAAATCCGGCAACACGGTTGCGGCTTCTGACTCAGCGACCAGCAAGGTTTCCATTGCACCGCAAATGCCGTAGCGGTATGTTTTGGAATTAAATGCGACCGCATGGGCTTTTTCTTTATCTGCACCAGTGTCGATGTACACATGACAAATACCATCGAGGTGTTTTATCACCGGCACCTTCGCATCTTTACTAATGCGAGTGGTCAATCCTTTCCCGCCACGTGGAATGATCACATCGATATGCTCTTCCATTACCAACATGGCACCAACGGCTGCTCTGTCTGTGGTGGGCACCAGCTGCACAGCATGTTCAGGTAAACCCACCTTTAGCAACCCTTGAGTAATGCATTTTGCAATCGCCATATTCGATTGCCTGGCTTCTGTTCCGCCACGCAGAATAACCGCGTTACCCGACTTTAAGCACAAAGCCGCAGCATCGGCTGTGACATTCGGTCGTGACTCGTAGATAACCCCAATAACACCAAGCGGCACGCGCATACGTGCGATTTCCAACCCTGAGGGCTGACGCTCGCTGGCTGAAAGTGCACCGACAGGGTCAGGTTGCGCTGCGATATCACGCAACCCTTTTGACATGGATGCGATACGATCGTGATTGAGTTCCAGCCGATCAAACAACGCATCGCTGATTCCGCTGCCTTTTGCCAGTTCGAGATCTTTTGCATTTGCTTGCAACAGCGTGTCTACCGACGCATCAATGGCATCCGCCATGGCCAACAGCGCAGCGTTTTTCACAGCGGTATCGGTACTGGCCAGAATGGATGCGCAAGCACTGGCTCGCTCACCACAGGTTTGTACAATGGCGACAGGATCTTCAATTAGCTCTGCGCTGACGGTACTCATTATTAGTTACTCTCTATTGGCTTGCCACCAGTCACTCACCGGTGACAGATCGGCGTAAACTAGTGTTTTTACACATCCGAAAAAAACATGCAACTCGTTGACTCGCATTGCCATATCAATTTCCCGGATTTTGATGGCCGTATACCAGATATTCTACAGAATGCTGCAGAGAACCAGATAGCTCATTTGCTGTGTATATCGACCAGTTGGGAAAATCAGGCAGATGTCATCGCACTGGCACAGAATCACCCGGAAATCTTCGCCTCCGTCGGCAAGCACCCGACCACCGAAGGTGGGCATGAACCGGACGTTAACGACTTGGTAAAGGCAGCTGACCATCCGCGTGTCGTTGCAATTGGAGAAACCGGTCTTGATTATTTTCGCAGCGAGGGCGACCTGACCTGGCAACATGAGCGATTCCACGCACACATAGAAGCTGCGAAGGTCTGTAAAAAGCCATTGATCATTCACACCCGCGCAGCCGCGAAAGACACAATGAACACCTTGCGTGACCAAAAAGCGTCTGACGCCGGTGGTGTTATGCATTGCTTTGCAGAAGATTGGGATGTCGCAAAAGCCGCTCTAGATATCGGCTTTTATATTTCGTTCTCCGGTATTGTGACTTTCAAGAGCGCAAAGTCCGTTCAGGAAGTTGCATTGAAAGCACCGCTTGATCGCATTTTAGTGGAAACCGATGCACCCTATCTTGCACCCGTGCCGTTCAGGGGGAAAACCAACGAACCCGCTTATGTTCGTCATACCGCTGAATTTGTAGCAGAGCTGCGCGGCATTCCATTAGAAGAACTCGCAGAGGCAACAACTGGAAATTTCTTTCGTTTGTTTTCCGCTGCAGCGCAATAAATTAGCAATGTGAAAAACAGCGCAGCAAAGTCGACTAAAGAAGATGACCTGCCTCTAGCCGTTAGCGTGATTATATTCACCGTATTCGCCTTGTCGCTGGGTGATGCGGTGGTCAAACTGACCAGTAACACGTTTGTTCTCTGGCAAATATTCGTTGTGCGCTCCATCATTGCCATTCCGTGCCTGTTGATCTTTATGAGGGTAGGCACACAAATGTCATTGCATCTGCCTGTGTCGCTCTGGTGGACGGTGTTACGCAGTTTTTTGTTGGTGGCAATGTGGGTAAGCTACTATATCGCTTTGCCTAAGCTTTCACTTTCGGTTGCAGCTGCGGCTTATTACACACTGCCTATTTTTATTACACTTTTCTCGGCCGCCATTGTCTGCAAGCAAATCAATAGAACAGGCTGGATAGCCGTTCTATTAGGTTTCGTTGGTGTATTGCTAATTCTTCAACCCAATACTACCGACTTCAACTGGTACGCTTTTCTTCCGCTGCTATCCGCCATACTCTATGCACTGGCAATGATACTAACGCGAACCAAATGCAGAGCAGAACACCCGCTGCTCCTGTCGCTGTCGCTGAATTTCGCATTCGTCATTGTTGGCAGTGTCGCAGCCTTAGTCATTACAACCCTTCCTGGAGAATCACGAACGGGATTTCTGCTTGCACAATGGTCTTCGATGCATACAAAGGAATGGTTTGCGATGGTCTTGCTGGCAATCGTTCTGCTCATTGGCAGCATTGGTGCCGCAGTCGCCTATCAAAACGGCCCGTCTTCAACTATTGGCATATTCGATTTTGCCTATGTCGGTTTTGCCGTGCTGTGGAGTGTGTTGTTGTTTTCCGATGTACCGGATGTTATTTCGATAGTCGGTATTGTTTTGATTGTGATTGCAGGCATATTATCGCTGTGGCGATAACATTGACCAATAACTCATGTCATTGCGGACTTTAGTAAACTGTGATGACGCAACCTACGCCCAGTCAAGGTGCAACTCTATGGAATACAAGAACACAGTTACCGATGAAGCCAGCCTTGAAGCTCTATACGGACAACCCGGTACGAACTCACTGACAAAAGAAGTTGATGCCCTCACCCCAGAGTATCGAAAATGGATAGAACAAGCACCATTTATGGCAATTGCATCAATTGGTCAGGGCGGACTGGACTGTTCTCCTCGTGGTGATGCCCCCGGACAACTTTTCCGCATTCTCGACGATCAAACCATTGCAGTTCCTGACCGCAGAGGAAACAACCGACTGGATACGTTAAGGAACCTGGTAACCGATCCACGTATCTCACTGCTGTTTCTGCTGCCGGGAATCAATGAAACCATGCGTATTAATGGACTAGCACAAGTGGTAACAGATGCAGCTATAAGGCAGAGTTTTCTCATCAATAATCAGGAACCTAAAACCGTCATTGTCGTGAATATCAAGTCAGTTTATTTCCAATGTGCCAGAGCGCTGCTCAGGTCGCGGTTGTGGTCGGCGGAGAATGTCATTGAAAAATCGAAGGTTCCCACTGCCGGACAAATGTCCAAAGGGACGAATGCGGAATTCGATGCCGAACAATACGATGCTGACTTGCCCGATCGACAGAAAAGTACACTGTACTAACAGCAATACACGCATTGCTTGATTCGCCATACTTTACTCTAATAACTCAGGCTCCAGCTCTTGAACCTGCTTTAACTCATCTTCGGTTAGCTCCCCATACCACTTGGGGTAAGACCACCCGTATCCCCAGCGGAACGTTGTTGGCCAAATGGGGGAACCACCCACCCGCACACCAGCCAACATCAATAATGCTATTTCAGGTTCGCCAACTTCCTTTACACACATACGTAAGGCTTTATCGGCATCGTGTCTTTCACTGTATGTTCCGCCTTTCCAATAGGCCAGATCATGAGCCGTACAACAGCTTAACCACAGCTCGCCCTGCTCAAGTGTGCCATCCGGGAATGAACTGCAACCATCGCTGGTGAACGGCTTTATCGTGCTGCTACAAGCACTAAGCAGCACAGAAACACTAAGCAGCGCAGAGAATATGATGACCCTGATGATAGATTGTGCTTGCATTGAAAAAGCGATCCCCGAAAAAGTTACAGTCACTACGCTGCGATAAAAAGGGGTAACGCAAAAAACGTGGATCTACGTGAACCCAACTGATTAATTTTAATATAGCACTTAAGGCAACCAATTCGCTCTTAACAACCAATAAACCAACTCACTTCGCGATGCCCAGACCAGTTGATCATCAAACGGGCTATCCACATTACTGGAATAGGCAGTAACAGCGAACACGCTATCGCTATCCTGATTTTCCACCTGAATACCAGTGGCGGATTGACTCTCGCCTGTTGAATACACCACCCACACAATTTGATCGGCGATCAGATCTACCCGAGAACATCGGTTCGCCGCAGCAACCCTGCACAGCGATAACCCTGCATCTAGATGCTCCACTCCAACATTGGCAGGTTCCCCCGTAGTCAGCCAGTCCGGCACACCAACTTGTCCCATTGTTTTGTTGTCACTCAGGCTAACCGCGTACTGGATAGGATTACCCCAACTGTCTAACACTGCACCACTGGCCGAGCGCTCGCCCATAATGCCCAGAGCAGCTGCTGGCACCCCGCCAAGCGAACGCTGACAAGAAGCAGTTGCGTCAGTTTTTGCTGGATTGATCAAATCATTGTCGAGCGGACAGGGCAATTTTCCATGACTGACAAGATACCCGTGCATAGCTTCTCTTATTATCGCCAATTGAGCATCGGTTTGGCGGTAGTGTGATTGACGAATAACCGATGTCAATGGAATCACAGCACTGCCGGCGA
This sequence comes from uncultured Granulosicoccaceae bacterium, assembly GCA_937981955.1. Taxonomy (GTDB): domain Bacteria; phylum Pseudomonadota; class Gammaproteobacteria; order Granulosicoccales; family Granulosicoccaceae; genus Granulosicoccus. Next base: position 42,083 of record CALJNA010000032.1, on the reverse strand, counting down.
GCACACCAATAACAACCAGAACAAGGCTAAGCTCTACCAGTGAAAAGCCTCGCTGTAACTGCGCATTCATCAAACGCTCTGGTCAGGGTCCATGCGTAAAGTCAGCGAGATTGTGTTATCAAAAGCGCCGAACGGCTCAACTACAAATCTGCAAATTGAGTTTTCGGTATCGAGACAAGCTGGATTGATTTTAAAGTCAATATAATTGAACCAGCTGTTTCGCACGAACCAATGGCGCACATATGGCGCTCCGTCAAACAATTCGAATGCTGAACGCAGCTCCAATTCCATATCATCACACGTTGATGCAAACAGCTGCTCACTAAGCCAGAACAGCAGCTCAACTTCAGCATCGAAATGACAGGCATGTCCACTGTACGCGGATTGTTGACAAGCCGGACCGTTGCTGTCGGCAAGACACCGATTGTGCGCTGCAAGATTAAGGCGCGTTACTGTCCAGCTCGCAACGCGGCGCATAACAGATTCACGCAGATCTGTTGTGCGAATAACAGTGTACGCACCACCTTGAGGAGCAGACCCTCTATTTTTCCACCATTCTTGCGGCACCATAGCATCGGTATATAACGGTGGCAGGGTTAATACCGCCACGAAATCATTGCCCTGACCCAAATCTATATTGCCCACGGTATCAGGATTAACAACTCTATTGAGCGGGTTGTTAATGTATCGCCCGGAAACGGCATACCATATTCTTTGCCGTTGCCGCGTATGGAAGTGGTATCGCCCAGCATTGGTATTAACATGCCTGGGCAACCAGCCCGATTCCACGACTGATTTACTACAGGGTGGGTTGGGGCCATCAAGAGCCCACGAATCTTTTTCATTTACAAGATCATTTACAACATCACTTACATCTGGTGCATCTGTGTCCGGGCATGGCAGATGACCCGGCCCGGCGCCTTCGACTCCGTAGTGATCGATATAATTCGTAGCGTAACTAATCAACGCTGTTCTGGCCTTCTCAAGTTCAGCCGTTCTATCACGATGATAAGTAGATTCGACACTCCAAGTGCCACTAACCCATAGCCCGCTTATTCCAAATAAGATAAATAACGCCAGCAACATGGAATACCCGGATTGATTCATGGTGTATTTTCAGTTCGTTTATCTACAATCGCACTTTTCGGAGATGCCACCCCGACGGCTTGCTGATGGTTATCACCCACAGGTCCTTTGGGAACCTGTATCGCATCGCCAACAGAAACTGTAAATTCGTATCCGTGACGAGTGACCAGTTGCACAGAGCGCCCTTTGTCACTGCTCGAGACAAACTTGATGCTCTTCAATTGAGCAATTGGCACTCCGTTTACAAAGTGGAATACACCGGCATTTGTCTTGATAAACCCGTTGTAGCGATACTCAATTTGGGCGGTTGCACGTGCTACCGACTTTGATTTGAGTTCAACTGCTATGGGGTTAGGTTCTACGGCGGAGGCTTGTTGCGAATGTTTCTCGAACGGCGCATCAACTGCGTTGGTCTGAGCGGGCTCATGAAACAATCGAAGCGATTCAAGCTCCGCTGCGATCACGGTACTTAGCCAGTGGCTGAGCACCAGCATGATCAGCGAAGTGCCCCATACAGTCAGCTTCATGTATCGAGCTCCGGGAAATAATAAAGATCGATACTGCAACTGGCGGACACGGCTACTTTTTCGCTGAGTCTACTAACTGTGCAGCCGCGAACCTCTAAGGTTCTCCAATCGGCCACTTCACGAACGGCGTCCAGCAAATACAATAAATCCGTTGCACGATTCAGTACAGAAACGAACTCTATTCGCAATGTATGCAACTGGGTTTGATCAACACTACCGTCGGCGAGTTTTGATCTTGCATCGGTAACGCTCAGCTCTGTTAATTCGGCGTCCATTGCGGTTACTGAACGCTTAACGGACTCAACAAGCGACACCCTCAGCGCTGTTGGCGTTGTAGCTGAATCTCTGACCGAATTGATTACATCGGGATTATCCTTAAGCACATCTAATGCTCGTGCGGAGAATAATCGCTGCGTTTTAAGCTGTCGTATTTCCTCATACCATTGACTAACTGAACCATCACGCAAGGTTCCAATCGGCAGTACAGCGCTCGAAACAACCAACATGAATAGCAATCCACGGAGCAAAACGCGTCGCTGATTATCGTTACCAGGCATCATTGCGCTCAGCTCGACTAATAACGAATTGCAATTTGAATTCAGGCCTTACTTCTCGTTGATTTAAGTTAATGCTTGACGAACCATCGAACTGACTAAGTGGAGTGTTCAGGATGACAAGCTCATTTACCCCTTTTTGTTCTTCAAGGTATTGGATAAACCGACCCAGTAAACTGTGCTGCGCCCGCAACGTATCCCCGCCAATCACCGTTCCCGTTACCATTACTTTTGTCATGGACGGTGCATTCTCTGTTCCGGGAATACGCTTTCTGGCATAAACATTCATGACATCGCCGGAAGCTAATTCAAACTGTTGCACCTCGTTGGTTGAATCCGTGACAACCCAGCGAAGCTCATCAAGTTCGAGTTCGCGAAATTGAGTAAACGCTTGTGCAAGCATAGTCAGTAGAGTGGCTGGACTAACACCGTACACTGACTCCAACGCCGACTTATCCAATAGAGCCTTAGACACAATATTAGATTGCGCTGTCAAGCTTTCCGCCTCGGCCCGATAGGCACTGATGACTTCGATCAGTTCGGCTTTTCGCTGGTTGAATTGCCGCTGCTGATTGATTCGTTGCCGTTCACTTGCCGCTGTATACATAGCTGATGTGATAAAAAGTGATACCACCAAACCCAATTGAAATTTCTGCCTTCTGCGTTTTCTTCGATTCAGGTATTTGCTGGTCCCGAAACTGATCTGTCTGTTGGCGTATCCATCGTGGACCAGATTACTCGCCAACAACCAGTTCAACAATGCAAATGCATTGCTGTCTTGTGCGTTCGGTGTATCGGCATTTTCGGCCAGAGTAATCTCCGGCTCAATATCAATCCATTTTCTGATTAATTCATGTTTATGCACAGAAGCGGGATCAGCTTCAAGCAATCCAATGCAATAAGCCGGAATCGCTCCTTGGACCAGTCCTGAGTTACTCAGATGTTCCAGTGTCTGTACAAACTGATTTTTAAACTCAGCAGCACTCGAATAGCTTATAACTCGAGTAAACAACGCAAGACCCGCTCGACAATAGGTAAATCGGATGAATTGGGAATTGTTATTGACAACAATAGACCCCTCTGTTGGATCAGTTTGACTCCAACGCGCTGCGATCACATCAGGTACCGTACTTACGGAAGAAAATACGATTGTGCTTTTCTCAACATAGGACATCCACTTTTGCGCAGACTCTGGCAGGTGAACATGCTGTACGGCAACGGAGCTCATTTTCGCCTGCCTGTTTGTTGTCCGCACAATGGCTTCAGGAAACCGAGCTATAAGGTTTTTTTGCAAAGCGCGCTGGTTGGATCTGGACTGCCAAGCTGAATCAACCTTCTGTAATGAGCAATTGTCTATCTCAATTTGGTCACAGTCGACCAGTACATGAACGTATTCCAATTTCGCATTCAACCACCGACATGCCCGATACGGTACCGCCGGGTCAATTTTTAACGGCTCCCAAATGTAATCCACAATAGTTTGTTTTTTTACCTGGACCCAAAGCGCAGCCTCGGGCGAGAGATACAGTAAGGTGCTCACGACAACAATCCGTTCTGCCCAACGGCAGAATAGATTGGCCCGAGCACCGACAAAGCAACCCAAAGCAACAGCCCACCCATAACGCACAAAAGACAAGGGCCAATCAGTCGCTCTACTCGAGCCAGTGAAAACTGAGCTGTCGACTGCAATTGGTCAGCACACTGACGCAATGCAACATCCAGAACGCCAGCCTGCTCACCCGCTGCCACCATACGAACGAACAGCGGTGGCAACGCCGATTGCAGCTGCATAGCTTTGGAAATTGAATCACCCGCCAGTATCCTTCGGCAGGCATCACCCAGTTGTTTTTTCAAGAAAGCATTACGCACCAGCTCCTGACTAATGCGCATGGCATCGGTTATCTCTATTCCCGATTCATAAAGCACGCTAATTGAGCGAGCGTAGCGTGCAAGAGTAAATTGAGTAGCGACACGCCCGTACATGCCACGCAGGAAAATAGCTTGCAAGCGCCACTTGAGGGTAGATTCTGACTGCATTAACAAAATGATCAGCAGTGAAATGGCGCTTACAACCGCCAGCACAATCACCCCTGATTGTCTCACCACCTCTGACAATCCAATTAACCACTTCGTATGTGTTGGCAGCGGAGAATGACTCATGGACAGCAACGGCAACATCGCCGGTACCAGATAAACGAGCACAAATAAAAAAACGCCAAGCAGACACATCAACGCAAAAATCGGATAAGCCAAAACAGTCTTCAAGCGCTCGCTTAGCTCAGCTTGCCAATGCAGATTATTTGCTTGCTGACGTAAGCAATCGTTCAACTGACCAGCAAGCTCTGCAGCCCTTACAGCGGCAACGTAATCATTACCGAACAAGCCGGGGCAAGCAGCCATAGCAACTGAAAGAGCGTCACCGTGATCAATCCGCCTGGTCATGTCTGCCAGGGCGGCGCTGACTGACTTGTTTGATTCCATTTTTGCAAGTTCTTCCAAAGCCGAAATCAGTGGGACGCCGGCACTAAGAAGCTGCGACAAATGCAAAGAGAAAACCGCCGCTTCCGACTTTGACCAGCGCGGGTATCGTGGCCCAATACCAAGTACATTTCGAATTCGTTGAGACGCGGATACTGGCAGTGCCTGCCACCCGCGTTGCGCAATCCATTGATTCAGCTCAAGCTGATTACGGCTGGTTGTAAAACCAATATGTATTCGTCCTTGTTCGTCTATCGCCCGGTAATGCAATCCATGCATTGACGTTCTCCTATGTTTGAAACCAGTTTTAACTTTTTATGCAGCCAAGCACGCGAGTGATTTCCTCAGCTGTGGTCACCCCATTACGCATTAAGCTTTCTGCTTGCATTTCCAGAGACTGAAATCCATCATTCTTAGCCTGCGCTCTAAGCTGCTCGGGTGACGCGGCGTCGTGCAGCAAAGACTGCAGTTCAGCGCTTAATAAAAGACACTCGAACAATGCCAGCCGACCGCTGTAGCCAACACCACCACATACGCCGCAGTCAGACTGTGGTTGATCGCAATGCGTACAACGTTTTCTGAGTAATCGCTGTGACAGCACACCGGATAAAACCGAAGCAAGAACACTTCGAGAAGCACCAAGATCAATAAGTCGACCGATCACACCAACACAGTCTTCAGCGTGTGTCGACGTTAGAACCAGATGTCCGGTCATTGCAGCCCGACACGCCATTAAACAACTGTCTCTGTCTCGAATCTCGCCAATCAGAATGACATCCGGGTCCTGTCGAAGCACCCCTTTAATACCCTCGGCAAAACCGAATGCGGCGCTACCGAGTACTCGGGTTTGGCGAATATTGGACATGGGATACTCGATTGGATCTTCAAGCGTCATGATGTTCAATTTTCTGGTATCAAGAGATTGTAAAATGGCATAGAGGGTTGTCGTTTTACCCGACCCGGTGGGTCCACAGACAACAACAAGACCATGCGATTGACCGATCATTAAGCGAATAGAACGTATCACCGCGTCGTCGCCACATATACTTTTCAACGATCGGATGCCTCGCCGTCTGTCTAACACTCTCAAGACCACATTTTCACCACCTCGCACAGGAAAACTTGCAGCCCTGAAGTCAATCGGCTGTCCGTGAATTGTGCGTGTCATGTGCCCGTCTTGCGCAATTCGTGTTTCCGCAATATCAATTCCACTGAGCACTTTGATTCTGACAAGCATGGCCGGCCAATAGGAAACATGCAGATGGCACGCGACGCATAAAACTCCGTCTATGCGGTAGCGAACTTGGACGAACGGCTTTTCTGGCGATAGGTGAATATCAGACGCACGACGCGTCACCGCGTCTTGGAGTATCGCATCCAGTAATCGCACGACAGCGGTGTGACTTCCGTTGGCTTGGTGATCAGATGTAATACAAAGCTGCTGAAGCTCAAGCAGTATTCCATCAAGTGAATGACAAGCGCCATAACATTTGTCGATACATCGCTTTAATTCGGTGGCGCTAGTGATACGAAAATCAAGGTTTATGTGCAATGGTATTTCACGTCGCAGTCTGTCTTTTGATATCAAACCCGAACTATCATCCAGTGCCAGCACAAGAACACATTCACCAGCGTTAAATGTAACGGGAAGTACATTATGCTTTCTGGCGATGTCTTCGCCCAACCATTCCAAAGCTTGTGAATCAGGCACAAACTCCTCGGCTGTAAGCTCGATTCTCGATGAACCATTCTGATACTGATCTAATACGTGCTCCGGAACCAGATTAGTTGTGGATACGATATGACGCATCGCGCGATTGGTCTTGACTGACTCAATGTGCAGCACGCGCGCTTGATCTGCCGTAATGTGCTGATCAGATTGCAATTGTTCTAAAAGCTTGTCCATAAGCTTGTAAAAGGTTGTCGCCTAGTTAAAAGTCGATCGAGAATTATTGCTGCTTTTTGGACCGGTTGGCTGCAGCACGGTTGGCTTTAAAACAATGAGCAATTCGGTTTGCCTGCGTCGCTTCGAGCGTTGTTTAAACAGAGTTCCTAACAGCGGTATTCCGGCCAAACCCGGCAGCTGCCTTTCACTTCCATCCTGTATGTCTTGCATTAAACCACCAATGATAGCTACATCCCCACTGTTGACCCGGAGCATTGATTCCATTTCACGTACTTGAATTTCGGGCACGCTGTTTTTAACGTCGGCTGCTGCCAGTTCGGGATTAGGGTCGTCTACAAAACCCAATATGCGAGACAAGGTTGGTCTGACATTAAGCATAACCCCGTCATCTTTATCAATATAAGGAGTGACATTCATGACTAATCCAACCGGAACAGTATGAATTTCTGTTTCCGTTATAACCTCATCTTTCGTTTCAGATCGGGCCCGTTCAACATTGACCGTAAAGTAGACCCGATTGTCGACCACTTTCAAAACGGACGATTGATTGTTCAGCGCAATAATCCGGGGTTTCGACAATATGCGTACATCGCCAAACTTTTGCAATAAGTTGAGCGTGGCTGATACCGTCCCCGCGCCGGTTTTCTGCACATAGCTCAGTAACCCATTGGGTGCTGTTATTCGCCCGATAGAACTTGAATTAACGCTTGGGGCACCGGACAATATTTGAGCGGCGCTAACGCTGTTATTCTCATCCGCAATCAGCTGCCAGTCTATCCCGGCCTCAAAATCATCAGACAATGCAACTTCAACAACTGTGGCTTCAATTAGAACTTGCCTCTGCGCATTATCGGTTAGCTTTAACAGATATTCCTTTAACGCATGGTGAAGTTTGGCCGAAGCATGCAGGGTGACTAAGCCCGCATCACGGTTAACCGTATAGCTCGACTGAGTATCCTGGCCAGCCCGCTTTACCAATCCCTCGATATCGATTGATAAACTGGACCAGAAAAGATGGTCTGCACTGTTTTCCAGCAAGGTTTGCGAGCTGTTGGAGACCCCGGATGCAGCACCATCTCCATTGGAATTGATCGTCCCTACCTGCGTTGCCAGACCAACCCTGCTTCGTGTGGATCGATCAAGGTTCAGGTAATCCACAGAGTAGCTTTCGGTGTATGCCTGATTCCCCCAAAGGTGCAACACACCATTGTTCACTCTCCAGAAAATGGGAACCTGATGCGCAATTTGTGCGAGTATCTGCTCAAGAGTCTGGTTGTTAGCCAGCAGAGTGACATTACCCGACAGTGGTTGGTTTAACTGCAAACTCAGATTCGCATCATCTGCCAGTTGCAGCAGCACTTTTTCAATAGGCGCCGAGATAAGATGAACAGTGATGCCGGATCGTCGGCGAATTTGGAATTCAGAACTATACGGTACTATTGGAACGGTAAGATCATCTTCAATTGACGTGGATTGCTCCAGCAAATTCCAATCTGCCAATTCACGCACAAGCGATTGCGCACCACGGAGCGCTTGTTCCTGCAAGGTGAGTGGTTTTATGTTTTTCTTTTTTATGTCCTCTCTTTTAAGGTCTTTCCCGTGACCAACTGGCTGCATCGCGCAACCGGTAATTGAGAGCATAAGTAAAAAATGAAATAAAAATCTCATCAACAAGTTCCATTTGTTGCAAAGGCGTGAGTGCCCTAGGAGAGTAGCTTCATGCCACTGCCAGTAGTCTACCTGTGCAATATTGTCGAACGCAATAGCGAATAGACAATAGTCGCAATTTTTTTGTATCAGCCGGTTTGTTTCTTTTTGAATAGCAGGGCATGCAATACGGAGCCAACAAAGATACCAGCCAGCATTCCATAGAATAATCCCCACAGTATGCCGCCGATTATGGTTTCGGCTCCCATACCGATAACGCCACTTGAAAGACCTCCGAGCACCCCTCCGAGTAAAGCCCCGGTTATGGCACCTTTAGCTAACAAGTGAAATGGCTTTTCATTTTCTTCAATACTCATTACTGAACTCCTGGTCAGTCATTTTATGAGAATCAATTTCCAATGCTGTCAACCCATCGTATCACGATGCATATTCAACATTGCAGCCGATACTTTGTCTGTTAACCGTCTATTCCATGAAAATTCCATTGGTTTCTCTTACAGGGTATTCATCCAAAGGGAAGTCGATCAGGCAATGAACGTTTACTCCAAAGAAATCGGGCGTGACTCTTTTCCGATGAAACGGGTAGATACCGCAGGTGTTACAGAAGAAGTGACGAGCGGTACGCGTATGGAACTGATACTCCGTTAAACAGGATTCACCAGAAAGAATCTGCAAATCCTTTTCGTGCACTTTCAACATCAGCGCATTTTTCTTTTTACAAAGTGAGCAATTACAAGTAGTCAGCTCCTCGATAATTGAACTGAACTTGAAGGTAACTGCTCCACAATGACAGCTGCCATTACAGACGACACTATTTCGCTCTTCCATGTATCTATCCAACCTTGAAGAATTTCATCTATCACGCCTGGCAAATCAAAATTCCAACCGAGTCAACGTAGTTTAATCACGCTATACCAAGACTAACAGAACGGGACGGCAATGCCGGTAAATCAGGTGCAGCGTCAGCGATCATCGTTTTACGTCGTGCGGTGTTGATGCAATAGTCAGAAATGTTCTGTCTTCGCGAAGCAGAAATTTTTCTTTTTGAGCAAACTTGTAGTTCTCTTTACCCAGCGGATCTTCAGCCAGCCGTGAACGATACTGTTCGTATTGCGCAAGGCTGTCAATGTTATAGATCCCGTATGCCAGCGTAGTCGATCCCTCGCACGGTGCGTAATACCCAACCAAATCAGCACCACAACGCGGTATAGCCTGTCCCCAGTTTCTGGCGTACTGCTCAAACTGCGCTTTCTTGGTGGGATCAATGTGATAGCGAATAATGCATGTCAACATAATCATATTCCTCTTAGAGTTAATCCGGTTTTGAATCTGCAACACGGTTAGTCTGGCAGATTGACAGCGGTGTATGCTTCGGTTATCGTCGAAGTATGGATGGAACACCCAATATCGCCAAAATCGGCGCATTGCTCGGAGACAACACGCGCGCCCGTATGTTATCGACGTTGATGCACGGCAAGGCACTCACTGCATCTGAACTTGCTCGGGAAGCGGGTGTAACGGCTCAAACCGCGACTTCGCACCTGGCAAAAATGGAGGCTGGTGGCTTGCTCGCTCTAAGGAAACAAGGGCGACATAAATACTTCGCTTTGGCGAACGATGATGTCGCTGCTCTTCTGGAGACACTAATGGGGTTAAGCGCTGGGGTTGAGCCCATCCGTATCACAACCGGCCCGCGTGATTCTGCCATGCGTAACGCACGAGTCTGCTACAACCACTTGGCTGGCAACAAAGGAATTCAGCTGCACGATGCTCTGATAACCAAACGGTACCTTAAACACAATGACGCAGAGCTGGTACTGACTCGAAAGGGTAGCCATTTCATGCAAGAGTTCGGTATCGATCTCGATTCACTGCAAGCATCACGGACACCAATGTGTCGATCATGCCTGGACTGGAGCGAACGTCGTTCGCACTTGGCGGGGAGTCTGGGAAGGGCCCTGATGGCAAAGTTCGAGCAACTTCGCTGGGTAAAGCGAGACGGCAACAGCCGAGTTATAAAATTCAGTGCAAAAGGCGAGCGAGAATTTAATTCGACCTTCGGCCTATAACTTATAGCTTTGGGTAGTACAAAGCCTTAGCGCCCAAAAGCAACCGCAAGTGCTAAACCAGCCAGAACACCCACACCCAATAGCCCAACAACGGCGCCACGGTGTCGCCACAAAAATCCGTGTGTTTCAACTTCAGCTTCAGGCGCAGGCAAGCCCGCAGCCAACAAGTGCGACATGGAAACATGTTCAGCATCTTCGAGACCTGCAACCATAAAAGCATTGCGGGCCAACGTGTTAATTGAACGGAAGATACCGTCGGAGCGATCGGCAATGAAATACGCCATTTCACGAGTGAAAACATCACGTTGATTAAAATCAAACAGCATCATGTGATGACGCAGATACTCACTGATTTCATTCAGCGTTAATCGACGCAGCCAATAATGGTCTTCAGCCGGGTTTGTTGTGTTATCCCCCGCAATGGAATGCGCTGTTCTGCCTTGATGGTCACCGGCTTCGGTGCGTCGAAACAGCACAATTTGTATACCGGGTGCATTCGGGTCCTGTAAGCGAACAAGATCGTTAAGTACTTGCAGAGTTGCCGCATCCAGATCAGCCTGCGTGTCCACGGTTAGCATGTAAGGCTTGTCGCCAGGGCTACTGCCATGCAGCGCTGCGTTCAAGCAGCTGACGCTTTGATTAACCAGATCTTGCGATACGCCATCGGCTGCTTGATCAACACTGATAAGGTCAGCCTGCCTTGGACATATTTCAATCAATAAGTGGCGCAACATTAACGCCGTAGAAATATGCGGCAGGTCGTAGCGAATAATGTTGTAGCGGTGTTTGAGACGATCGGCAAGCACCAGGCTCATCATGGTTTTGCCACTGCCTCGTTCTCCACACACGGTAAGAACGGGGTCGCCTAAACGCAGGGAGCGAATGATAGTCTCGACAATTTCACCACGTCCACCACCACCAAAAAACATTAATATGTTGTTGGCGTTATGGAAAGGCCCTTGCGATGATGAGTAATAGTGTCTTTTTTCGGCACTGATACTCTGTTCGTTGTAACTCATACCCAACAATTCCCGCTCGCTCACACCACCGGATTGGTGCTTATGAGTTCAGCAATGAGAATGCCATTTACTGCTGGCAGCTATAATAAAGGTAGTTTGCGTGACGCCGGTCGGCAAGTTTTGAATTCCCTGCTGGCGACGGTAATGTTTGGCAGGTTTCTGCCGCCAGCCGCTCCCGCTTTTGTCTAACCCAGGTGACAATTTACTGCCACATGTTCAATCTTGTTCTTTACCAGCCGGAAATACCACCAAATACGGGCAACCTGATTCGCCTTTGTGCGAATACCGGATTCCGGCTTCATCTGATCGAACCATTGGGTTTTTCGGTGTCAGAGAAGGCTTTCAGGCGGGCCGGGCTTGATTACCATGAGGCGGCAAGCATGCAAATCCACGCCGATCTTGAACAGGCACTGGCGGTCATATTACCGACCAGCGAGCGCGTGTTTGCCTGCACAACTAAAGGCTCGACTAACTATGCGGAAGCGGATTTTCAGCCCGATGATACATTTTTATTCGGCCCCGAAACCAGAGGATTGCCGGACTCAGTACTCGCTGATGAGCGGGTATCACACAGGCTGCGCATTCCCATGCGAGAAGGAAGTCGAAGTTTGAACCTGTCGAATGCCGTGGCTATTATTGCTTTTGAGGCTTGGCGTCAGAACGGATTTGGTTAGCACCCAGGTGCTCAAGTCACCCTGCCCCGCTTATGGAACTCCGGTTTATCCCATAATCGCTTCGACAGAATGTCACTGAGAATGGCAACCGCCGCTCTAACATCGGTTTCATCGATATAGAGCGGTGTAAAACCAAAGCGCATAATGTCCGGTGCTCGAAAATCTCCTATCACATTATGTGCAATCAACGCTTGCATAGCCGCAAACCCATGCTCATATGCAAAGGACACCTGACTACCGCGCTGACTGCCATCACGCGGACTCACTAAACTGAGTTCAGGACAATGAGCTTCAACTTCTGAAATGAACAGATCACACAGATCGATGGAGGCCTTGCGAATATCGTGCATGCTAACGTCGTCCCACACACTTAAAGCCTCCTCGAGCGCGGCAAGCTGTATAACCGGCGGAGTACCAATTCGCATACGTTCAATATCAGGAGCCGGCCGATAATTCAGTTCGAACGCAAATGGTTCATCATGTCCTAGCCAGCCAGACAATGCCGGTTCCATGTCAGCGACAAGATCGGGCCGTGCATAAATAAACGCCGGCGCACCCGGCCCGCCATTCAAGTACTTATAAGTACATCCAGCCGCCATCTCTGCATTGCAGGACTGCAAGTCTACCGGCACGGCGCCGGCGCTGTGTGCCAGATCCCATAACATGACAGCACCTTTGCTGTGAGCAGCATCTGTCATGGATTGCATATCGTGCAATCGTCCGGTGCGATAGTCCACATGCGTTAGCATAACCACCGCGACATCGCTGGTTATAGAAGACGCCACGTCTTCGGGTGATACCAAACGTAATTCATAAGCTTTGTCAATTTGCCGAATCAGTCCTTCGGCCATGTACAAATCAGTTGGAAAATTTCCATGATCCGACAGCAAGACGTTTCTATCCGGACGCATTTTCAAAGCAGCAGACAGCGCCTGAAAAATCTTCACGGACAGTGTATCGCCCACTGAAATGCTGCCTTCGCTCGCGCCAATGAGCCTGGCAATCTGGTCGCCCACCCGTTGCGGTTGCGCCATCCACTGATCCACATTCCATCCCTTAATGAGATGATGCCCCCACTCTGCCGTTAACATGCGCTGAACCCGCTCCGGCACACCCCTTGGCAATGGCCCCAGCGAGTTACCGTCAAGGTAAATCATATTCGCTGGTATATCGAAGCGATGTTTTAATGGCAGCTTATTCATCACACAACTCGCTTAGTAGTTTGTCAAGGAGCGCGCCCAATAGTTTTTTCATGCTATTTCACAATATGGATTGCGTCATTTGTCATTGATCACTACGGCCTGAGCAACACCTTGATTCCTTCGCCACTGCGTGCTTTTTCCAATGCACGACCAAACTGGTTTAACGGATATTCATCAGACACTATTGCAGATGGATTGACTTTGCCTGACTCAATCAGACGAATCACATCTGGCCAGATGTTGGGGCTACCCAGCGCACCACAAACCTGTAAATCATTAATCACGATCTGATCAAGATCAAACCCCTCGAGGGTTTGCCCGGCAAACAATCCCTGAAACACAATTCGTCCTCCGGGACGAATCGAATGCAATGCAGTATAAGCCGCGTCAGGTCGTCCGGTTGCTTCTATGGCAACCGATGGCAATTCTCCGCCTCCTGCTTTTGTCAGGGCGTTAACCACATTGTCCTTTCGGGCATCGAGCACCAAATCAGCACCAAGCTCACGCGCTTTGGTAAGTCTATGATCACTGGCACCGACCAGGGCAACTTTAGCAGCGCCGAATGCGCGCGCCACTTGCAGCAGCAGCAATCCAATCGGGCCATCACCAAACACGGCCACATAATCCTGAGGCGATACCCCTGCTTTTAGTACACCATTAAAAGCAACAGCAGTTGGTTCAACCAACGCGGCGGATTCGATCGGGACCTGCGCATCTATGACATGCAGATAATGAGCTGGGTGATGAATAGTTTGAGCAAAGCAACCAGGGCGATTCAGTATGCCTGTTTCAACTCGGGTTAAACAGCGATGATAGTTTCCGGATTGGCACGACGTACATCGGGTGCAACCAATGCTGACTTCGCCTACGACATGAGCACCTGGCTTGAAACCACTTGCATTACTCCCACACTCGATTACCTTGCCAACCCACTCATGCCCTGGAATAACAGGAAACGAGGCCATGCCACGCGTAAAGTACACCATGTTTCCTTCATAGATTTCTATATCGGTGGCGCAGATGCCGCAAGCAAGAACGGCTATGCGAACATCGTCTGGTGATAACGGTGGTTCAGATACTTCTTGTACGTCAACAGACAAAGGCCCACTGATTTGCGCAGCAAGCATATGCGGCTCCAAAACGACTCACAGAAGCCCCATAGTACCGCCAAGGCCGTCGGTTGAGTAGGATTAAGCTGATCGATATAACGAGTTCGCTGCAGCGATATCCGTAGAGAGCATGGCATGCATGTGCTGTTGAGCAAGTTCAGCGTTTCCAGCAGCAATAGCGTCAGCCACCAATCCATGGGCATTTGGGACGCGGTGTTCATCCTGCACCTGTTCTGAAACAGTGGCATACGAAAAATGCAGTACGGCATGCAGAAATCGGCGGAACTGTCTGAGTAACAAGCTTCCCGACGCCTCCAGTACGGTTGCGTGAAAGGCAAAGTCTGCAGCCAGCACACTATGTTGATAACGGTCGACGCTTTCCAAGACAGTGGCAGAAGACTGGATTACTTCGCGCTGAATGTCATTGACATTCGCAGCAGCCAGAGCAGCAGCATGCGGCTCAATCAATATTCGAAAAGATGTTGCCTCGATGAAAATCTGTTTTGCCATTGGTGAATCCGGGGCATGCCAACCGATAACATCCGGGTCAAGCAGATTCCATTCGTCAATTTCACAAACATGCGTGCCATAGCGGCGTGCAGTGCGAACCATGCCCTTGCCCGAAAGAACCTTAACAGCCTCGCGAACAACTGTTCGCGAAACTCCATTCTCAGCAACCAGTTCAGGTTCCATTGGGATGTTTTCGCCTACAGCATATTCACCATTGGCAATGCGTTTACCCAACTTGTTGACTAACTGCTTTACCGCGCCTGTTGGCAATGAGGACAACTGTAACTCGGGCATGACAAACCCGTTTTTATCTTGAAGAATCATAGCTGATGTTGCTGTTTTCCAATTTGTTATGAGTTATGAAATGCGACGTCTTCCAGACTAACCGCATAAACAAAACCGGCACTCACAACCGCCAGCTAGGTACGACATACGCGCTTCAGTTCATCACTAAGCTTGATGCGTTGTATCGCACTTGGTTCGTATAACGCATTTGCTTTGAGTTTCTAACACTCCAGGATCTGCCAGCCTATTGGGAAGAAATTACCACATTCAAAATCCAAGAACATAAAAATTAAAAGACCCAAATAGGTAATTGCGATTACATGAACGCGATAGAGACGTGACAGATAGAAAGAAACGCCTATGTACACTGTCGTTTCCACAGTGAAATTAGGATACTGCGCACAAAATAAATCCGATCGTTTGCATTTGTTTCTATTTCGCAATTTACGAAGCTTCAGCCAAGTGTTCTGAAAACGGCTAACTATTGACTGCCTACTGATTAAGTACGATGAAAAGCGCCTACTGCTTAGCGTTTAGCAGTGCGAATCAGTACCAAACTTGCATGCCTTGGCTTATGACTATTACTTCCTCACGACTCCTTCTATTAGCAACAGTACTCGTCTTTTCAGTAAAGCTTGCGGGTGCTGTAACGATTTCGGGATCGCAAGTCGCGTATCAACCATTGCAACTCGATGTATCCGGTCCTTTTGCAAACGAGTCCGATATAGCTCCGAATCCGTTTCTTGATATTCGACTGGATATCACATTTACTTCCCCCGAAGGTCAGACGGTTGTGGTTCCCGGATTTTTTGCAGGCAATGGTTCAGGTGGGGAAAACGGCACAGTATGGCGAGCAAGGTTTACACCTGACATAGCAGGTGATTGGCAATATACCGTGGCCATGCACCGCGGCCCGAACGTGGCCGTAGCACAACAGGTGACTGGCTTTGAAGCAATCGGCGAATCCGGCAAAACCGGCATGGTAACCATCGCTAATCCGGACCCTGAAGCGCCTGGATTTCTGAAAACCGGTCCATTGTCGTACGACGGCACGCACTACCTTAAGTTCGCAAACGGGTCGTATTGGATAAAAGGCGGAGTAGACAGCCCGGAAAATTTCTTCGGTTATGCAGGCTTTGACAACACAGTGAATCAACCTGGCGGCGTGGGTGAAGCGCAATTAGTTAACGGCTTACATCACTACACTGAGCATGTTGATGACTGGCAGCCTGGCGATCCGTTGTTTAGTTCAACAGATTCCGGAGTAGACAGCAAAGGCATTATCGGCGCAGTTAACTACCTTGCCAGTGAGGGCGTTAATTCAATGTACTTCCTGTTGATGAACCTTGGCGGCGACGGACGCGATACATATCCATTCATTAACGCAACAGGCAGCTATGAAGACAACACGCACTACGATGTGTCCAAATTAAATCAATGGAACACGGTTCTGCAACACATGCAAAGCAAAGGTGTTGCAGTGCATTTTGTGCTTGGAGAACAGGAAGAGGAAAATAAGAACTGGCTCGATGGTGGTGAGCTGGGAGTAGAAAGACGATTGTACTATCGCGAGATGGTTGCTCGTTTTACTTATCTCAATGCGCTGAAGTGGAACATCAGCGAAGAAAGTCGTTACGGCAACGAACGGCATATAGCCTTTGCAACAGCGTTGCGCAATATCGACTGGGCAGACCACCCTGTTGCTGTGCACTCGTTCGTTGACGATCCCGCCAAAGCATACAACGCGCTGCTCGGCAATTCACTGTTCAATATTTCATCGATTCAATTCAGTGCTGAAAACGCAGATACATTTACCGAGCAGTGGCGGCAGCTATCAGCTAACGCGGGTATTCCCTGGGTTATTGATATGGATGAAGTGGGTCCGGGTAATCTCGGCCTTACCGCAGAAAACGCAGACCAACTTAGACGTGAGGTGCTGTACCCGGTCTACTTTAGCGGTGGCAACATAGAATGGTATTTCGGATTTCAAGGAGCCGACATTCGCACCGAAAATTTCCGCACACGCGAATCGATGTATCGCTACATGCGGTACGCGCGGGAGCTAATGTTGCAACACCTGCCGTTCTGGGAAATGGAACCAGACGATACTGCATTGACCGGCGGCAACATTAACGATCAGGTGTTTGCCAAGCACGGAAGTGTTTACGCGCTCTACTTAAACGAAGGTAACCGCAACGCACAACTGGACGTAGAGCCCGGCCAGTACACCGTGCAGTGGTTCAATCCGCGCAGCGGCGAATATGTCGGCGATACTCGCAACGTAAGTGGTAGCGCAATCGACACTGGTATGGCTCCCGAGGAACCACAGCAGGATTGGGTGGTACTGGTTAAAAGAATCGTTACAACCGACACAACCGAAAATGAGAATAACGAGCCAGCAACCGATAACAATGCAAACGATAACGTCGATGTAAATTCAGGGGATAACACCGACGCCACCGAGCCTGGCACCGGCATCAATCAAACTTCAGAAAACGAGGCAGATGAACCGGAACTGGGTGAAGCAAACGCATCAGGAAGTGGCTCAGCAAGCAAGTGGCTTCTGATTAACGTCGCACTTCTGGCGGCCATTCGATTATTGTTGCGTATCCGGCGCAGGAGCGTTTTGTCGATTGGCCTCAACATGCTGCGCGTACAGCGCATCAAAGTTGACCGGGTCGAGCAGTAGTTGCGGAAAACCACCCTTCTGTACCAGTGAGCCAACTGCTTCTCTTGCAAACGGGAACAGTAAATTCGGACAGAAGCTTCCCAACATGGGCGCAAGTCTGTCTTCAGGAAATCCTTTAATCAAAAACAGACCGGCCTGCTTTACCTCGGTAAGGTAGGCTGTTTCTTCACCAAGCTTAACGGTTGCTGTAACGGTAAGTACGCTTTCAAACAAATCGTTTTCCAGCTTGGTGCTTTCCGTGTTCAGATGCAATGACACTTGAGGTTGCCAGTTGGTACTACCGGCAAAAACACCCGGGGTTTGTGGCGATTCGTATGACACATCTTTTAAATATATGCGCTGAATCTTGAAAATCTGTTCCGGTGCATCTGTTGCTGCACCCTCGTTAGTCGTTTTTACGTCGTTGTCAGCCATTAAGATGTTTGCCCGTCGGTATCGTTGTAAAGAGCGTCAAGCTCCCCGTCTGCTTCCAGTTCTGCCATGTCGTCGAAACCACCCACGTGTGTATCACCGAAAAATATCTGCGGTACCGATGTTCTGCCGGAGAGTTTTTGCATTTCACTGCGCAATTCAGGATTACCATCAACTACCCTGGCTTCGTACTGCCATCCCTTCTTTTCCAGCAATCGCTTTGCAGCCATGCAAAAACCACAAAGCCCTGATTCGTACATCACAATTTCTTTTGGCATTTTTTCGTTCGCTTTCCAGTTCGACTTGGTTACACCAGCCTGTCGGTCCGATACGTTTATTTGTTAACGAGCGGCAAGTTGGCTTTTTCCCATTGCGCCAAACCACCAGCTATGGTGCTGACTTTGGTGAAACCCTGTTTCTTTAATTTGCCGGTTACACGAGAGGTTCGCATACCATTATCGCAATACACCACGACATCGCTGTCTTTGAATTTTTCAATATCGTGCATCTGCTGTTCAAGTTGCTTAACTGGCATCGAGCGAGCACCTTTGATGTGTCCGGTCTTGAACTCCTTTTCGTCCCTGACATCAATGAACACGGCCTCGCCATCGTTAAGCAACTGGGTAGCAGCATAGGGAGACAAACCCGGAATGCCAGAAAAGAAACGCACATACTCGGTATACAAAAGCATGCCCAGTACCGCTGCGAACGCGGCTACAAGCAACGGATGGTTGCCGATAAATTCGAATAGTTGCTGCATAAAAAACGTGTGCTGCCCTTGGAGACTGAATTGTAACGTTTGTGAAGGAAACTTGGGGCGGAATAGGCCCAATAACAAGCAGCGCCGGCCAGTATATTACCGAAGCCCAGTCAAGCTATAGGCCAAACTCTGTGTACAGGGATTGGTTTGAATCGAGTAGAAAGGCCCGCCAACGCAGGTTAGTGAGACCCTGTATAAGTGCTGCTGCAGCTCGCGTCACACGCCGGACCAGACCGGCGTGTGTCAGATGAGCGCATTTACAGACCAGTCAGATGCTTGACCGCCCGTTCGATATCTTCATCGGAGTAACTGCTGCCGCCTCGAGCGGGCATGGCACCCTTGCCATTGACCACGCTGGCAACCAGCGCCTGCAGCCCGGCAGCATTTCGCTTATCCCATTCTGCGGTATCACCCAACTTGGGTGCGTTGGCGACCCCTGAAGCGTGACACGCGGCGCAGCCGCCGTTGTAAAGCTCTTCTGGTGAAAGCTCAGCAACTGCTACTGTTTCGGCTGGCTGTGCAGCACCCTCCGCCTCAGCCATAGCGGCTGTGCGAATTTTTCCAACCGGGCCAATGCGGTCGATAAGCGCATTGCGCATAACCTGGTCAGTGGGATCGTGTTCATCAGCTCCCAGAATACGCGCCATTACCATGCAAGTCAGCGTGAACAGGACCAATGCCGACATGACAAGCCCCATCATTTTGTACATTCCCGCATCGCTGGTTTCGGTCGAACTCATTACTGTCTTCTCCTGACTGGCATCAGATGCCTTCAAATAATCAAATCTTCACGTCGGCAGGGCCGACAATACAAACGCCAATTGTATCAGTGCTGAGGCCCGCTTCCCCACATTTGGCGCAACACATCGTCTTTTTTCCAGAAGTGATGCAACATGGCCGCCAATCCGTGTATCGCAATCATGATTAACAGCAGCCACTCGCCCCTCTCATGCCAGCTCGCGACCCAGTGCTGGTCAAAATAGTAATGGAGCGTGCCGCTGGCTACCATGAACATCAATACCGCGTAGAACCCCCAATGCATGCCCCTGGCGACACCACCTGCCAATCCGTGTAACCTGCCATTACCGACTGGTACCGGGTTTTGCCAGCGTAACCACAAACGATAGACCATGATGGCGCCTATGGCAGCCCCTCCCCAGGTGTGCAGCGTTGTCACCAGAAAGTCCAGCGCGGTAAGCTGCACATCATCCTGCAGCGACGACATCGCCGCTTTCATCGGCGCTTGCAGCACATATTGAGAACCGACCAGTACCACAACGACCCAGTGCAGTCTTCGTTGCAACGCACCGTATCGGGTTATATTGTTCATGTAGACAAGAGTAGCAGGTCAACCATGACAGAAGAGGTAATCGACCCGGTTCGACGAACCGCAGAATTGATCAACCCAGCATCGCCTGAGCAACTTGAGCGCCGACTCAAACAGGACATTTTCGCCAGCATAGGTCGAGTCAAGCCGTCGACAACGCAGAATGTTGATTTCGAATCCAGCGTCATGTCAGGCGCGTTTTTCGAATCTCTGCCTGCACCGTTACAGGGCATAGCCATAGCACGCTGCGAAGGGGCACTGGCTTTCTACAACCGGGTTGGTTGGCGAGAGCAATACCTTCACACCGAACTCAGTGCCTGTGTGCCTGAGGAGGCTATTGAGCCCTTGACTCAGCGTTACCATGCCAAAACGTTGCACGATCTGTCTTACGTGCACCCGAAGCATTTTGAAAAAATGATAGGGAAACCGGGGGCTGCATCGCTATGGGAATCGCTAAAGCGCTTCAGTCAAAGTGAAAATTAACCGGTCAATAGCGAGTGTGATCGGTAGTCACTCTCGCACGGTCCTTGGCGATAGAACAAGTCTAATGAAAAGCAAAGTGCAATCCTCGGGTGTCGTGTTCAGGCATGAGTGATGCCGTATCGATCAGCGGCTTGAGTCACGCCTACAATCGAAGTTCCAAGCCACGTTTCATTGTCGATAATTTGTCACTGGATGTGTCCATGGGTGACATTGTCGCCATTGTGGGTCGCAGCGGTTCAGGCAAATCAACCTTGCTTAACATTATTGGAGGATTGGAGCCGGTCCAATCCGGCAAGGTTCGCGTTTTAAACAATACACTGAACCACATGAGTGATACGGACCGAACGGCCTTGAGACGCTCAGACATCGGTTTTATATATCAGGCGTTTAATCTGATACCGACCCTGAATGTTGCCGATAACATCACACTCCCGCTGGCATTAGCAGGACACACAACCCGCAGCCGAACCGAAGCACTCAAACCACTACTGAACGCAATCGGGCTCGAAGACCGGGGTGATGATTATCCTGACGTGCTCTCAGGTGGTGAACAACAACGCGTTGCCATAGCTCGTGCACTCATCCATAAACCGGCGATTGTTCTGGCAGACGAACCCACCGGCAATCTTGACGCACAAAGCGGGCGCAATATTCTTTCGCTGCTTGACGCGCTGGTTAAAGAACAACGCTCTTCTCTGTTACTGGTCACTCACAGTTTAGAAGTCGCTCAGGTCGCTGATCGAATATTAGTCATGTCCAATGGCAAGCTTTTAACTGCTGAGGAATCTCAACTGAATGGTTCGTTGGCGTGGTAGGCGCACTATTACTGCGATCGAGCGTCACGTTTTACCGGCAACATCCTTTGCAGCTCGTGCTGTCAGTGCTTGGCATCATACTCGGCGTTTGCATAGTAACCGCTGTATGGATAACCAATAGCAGCTCAAAACGGGCCTTTGCTTTATCAACTGAGTCACTTTATGGTCGAACGACACATCACATTGTTGCAGCCGATGGTGTTGATCAAACAGTTTATTCAGGTTTTCGAAAAACGTTTCCACACATACTCGCGGCCCCCATTATCGAAGGTCATGCGCTGATCGACAACAATGTGTTTTCCCTGTTGGGCGTAGACCCGTTTTCCGAAATTAGTTTTCAACGGGTGCTTGTCCAGTCTGCAAATTCAGATGCCTATAAACTTGATGCATCAGGACTATTGTTAAGTAGCGTGACCAGTGAGCGCCTGAATTTAAGTGCTGGCGATGTGTTGTCGTTGCGGACCGGCAACGATACCACCGATATCAAGCTACTCGGTAGCTTTGACTCACCTAACCCCGCGGCCAGCGAGGGCATGCTGATTGGTGACATCGCTTTGGTTCAAATGCTTCTAAAACGCGGCAATGTCATTGACCGTATCGACATTATTGCGAACAAGCAGGAAGCAACTGCCATTCGCGACTTTCTTCCACCCACACTTAAACTAAGTAACGCTGCAGCCAGAAATCAAACCATGCTGGCAATGACACGTGGTTTTCAAATAAATCTGACAGCCATGAGTTTACTCTCATTACTTGTCGGGGCATTTCTCATTCATAACACCATGAGTTTTACGGTGCTGCAACGTCGAGAGTTGTTTGCAGTTAAACGCACCATTGGAGTAAGTGTCCAGTCGCTGTTTGCTTCGGTACTAATCGAAGCTGTGTTAATCAGCCTGGTTGGCTCCGTTGTTGGCGTGTTACTCGGACTGCTGCTGGCACACCAACTGATTCAACTTACCACTCAGACAATAAACGATCTGTATTTTGTTTTACACGTGCAGAAAATCTGGTTTACTCCCTGGTTGTTCTTTGGTGGCTTACTACTTGGTGTAGGTTGCAGTGTTCTGGCGGCATTGCTTAGCGCTATCGATGCAGCCAGAACGAATCCGGTGCAGGCGCATCAGCGCTCAGCCACTGAACAAAAAACGCGACAACTGCTACCGCTGCTGGCATCCATTGGAATAGTCATCATGTTATTTGGCGTGGCGCTGGCAACCACCCACACACAATCGCTATTACTGGGGTTTGTAGCGTTGATGCTCATCATTGTTGGCTATGGATTGCTGTTACCAGGCATCAGTTTTTATACATCCCGTGCACTTAAAGAGATTCTTTCCGGTATCAGTCCAATTTTATCGATGGCGGCTGGCAGTATTGAACGTAATATCAGCCGAACGGGTCTGGCGATTGCGGCGCTAAGCATTGCTGTTTCATCCACCTTCGGTGTCGATGTCATGATTGGCAGCTTTCGAACATCGGTGGATAACTGGCTGGGTAACACGCTTAAAAGCGATGTATATGTGTCCGTGCCATCAACGGTCTCCAGCAGAACCGGCGGTGTGCTGAACAAAACCCTGGTCGCGGAAATTTCTCAGCATGAGCAGGTTGATTCCGTTAGCACAGGATTTAAAACCAACATTCGTACCTCCATTGGCGAGTTCGACACGCTGGTTCTCGAGCCACATAACAATCAGCCTGTGGGTATAAATATTATTAGCAATGATGCGCCGGCTGGCTGGCAAGCATTTATCAGTGATAAAGCTTTGTTGATAAGCGAACCAATGGCAAACAAATACCGATTGTCGGTTGGCAATTCAATCAGCCTGTTTACAGAGCTTAGAGGTGATGTTGAATTTACTGTCAGCGGTGTCATTCGCGACTATGCATCCAGTCATGGACAAATGACCATGCATCGAAATACGTTTAATGCCTACTGGAAAAACCGTTCCATATCGTCAGTCGGAGCGATTTTTAAACAAAGCACTGATAAATCGCAGGCGACCCAGGACATAAGGTCACTCGTTTCTTCACAGAATCAAGCACTTCGTTTGCAAGCGAACAATGAAATCCACGAAAGCTCGCTGGCAATTTTTGACAGAACCTTTGAAGTGACGCGAGTTTTACGCTGGCTGACAGTTGGCGTTGCTTTTGTTGGCGTTTTCAGTGCACTGCTAGCTTTAAATCTGGAACGCGCCAGAGAATTCGCCGTGTTGCGAGCAACCGGCACCTCGCGCAAACAACTGCTTGTGCTGATTACCAGTCAAACCTTATGGATGGGTGTACTCGCTGGCCTGCTGGCACTGCCACTGGGATGGGCAATGGCTAAAATTCTCATTCACGTAATCAACTTGCGATCATTTGGCTGGAGTATGGATAGCTTTATACCCAATGGAACCATTTCATCCACATTCATTCTGTCATGCACTGCCGCGATACTCGCAGGTTTATACCCGGCGTGGCGCTTAAGCCGGTCTGGCATTGCGCAGCAGCTGCGAAGTGAATAGCGATTAGTTGCTTAAGTGTGCATTCGGTGCCGCAACGTGCACATCTATTTTATCTGCATCCAGCCATGACCAATCACCAGAGCTCTCCCTATTGACCATCATATATGCTCGCCTTGAAAATGTTGGTGCATCACCTAAAACATGCAGCGCTTTTGTTTCCAATGCACGTGCAACCATGCGTGATGGCAAATAGGCACTTCCACCGTTTTTCAATAGATATTCCAAACCCGAGCGAGCTGAATTAAAACTAATTCGCGCAGTATCGGCATCCGCGTAGGCCGCTGCATGGTCACGACCAAACTCCTCGCCTGCCTCAACAAAGATATAGTTGGGATCAAACTTGATCGGACTGTTCTTTTTACTGGAAACCAGAATAAGCTGATCATCAATGGTTAAAACGATTTCCTGTTGTTGATTGGTTCCAGGCCAATAACTTAATGACAGGTCGATCAGTCGATCATCAAACCAGTCAACCAGTTCAGCCTGACTACCTGCCCACACGGACAAACGCAGATTCGGGTCAGCTTGTCGAATGTAATCAACCACGTGCTCTCCAAACCCTGACCATAAATCTGGATGACAACCAAGATTACACACATCGTTTCGACCATCAGCCACAGCTGTTTCCTGCCTGGCCTGGCTCCACAAACCGGAAATGGTTGCGGCATAGCGATGCAGTTTGATACCAGCAGGCGTCATTGAAACTCCGGACTTACGCCGGTTGATCAGCGTCTGCCCCAATTCGCTTTCCAGGGATTTCAGTCTTGCGGTCACGGTTGACTGGGTCACGTGCAATTGCTCGGACGCGCGGACCAGGCTGCCGGATTCAACTATTGCCAGGAAGGTGTGCAGCTCTGCCAGTTGCATAAGGTTTCGAATTTTGTTTGCCAATAATTCGATTTTATCGAATTATTGGTTCATTAATTTTTGATTTTAAATATTACCAAGAACGCTTAGTCTTTACCCAACTTTTATCGAGCTCTTTATGCTCCAACTGCTTAAGAGTATCGTTGCTTTTCCCGAACTAACCGGCTGAGTCAATATGGAAAAGGTAGAAACGTATTCGATGCTTATCGACGGCAAATGGGTTGCCGCATCGGATAAGGCCAGCTTTGACAGTTTCAACCCTGCTAGCGGAGAAATCTGGGCGCGCGTACCAGCGGCCACCGAAATAGACGTGAATGCTGCAGTAGCTGCAGCGAAAGGAGCACTGGACGGACCCTGGGGTGAGATGACGCCAACTCAACGAGGCAAGTGCTTGCACCGGCTTGGCGATCTGTTGGCAGCAAACTCTGAACACCTTGGCCGTATCGAAACACGCGACACCGGAAAGATGTTCAAAGAAACCGCGTGGCAGGCGACCTACATCGCCGAATATTTGCACTTCTTCGCAGGCGCTGCTGACAAAATTCACGGCGATACTTTGCCAATCGATAAACCGGATATGTTCGTCTTCACCGATCGCGAACCACTCGGTGTGATTGCAGCAGTTGTGCCCTGGAATTCGCAGATGTTTTTAAGTGCAACGAAAATCGGTCCAGCACTCGCCGCAGGCAACACGATTGTATTGAAGGCGTCTGAACATGCATCAGCACCTCTTTTGGAGTTCGGCAAACTGATTGAACAAGCAGAGATACCACCAGGTGTTGTCAACATCATTACCGGCCATGGCGAACCTTGTGGTCGAACACTGACATCACACCCTGACGTTGCGCGCATCGCTTTTACCGGCGGCCCTGAATCGGCTCGTCACATCATTAGAAATTCTGCAGAAAATTTTGCTGAAGTCTCGCTTGAACTAGGCGGAAAATCGCCCTTCATTGTGTTCGACGATGCAGATATTGACAGCGCGGTGAATGGCTCGGTTGCCGGTATTTTCGCAGCAACCGGACAATCCTGCGTTGCTGGCTCACGACTTTATCTGCACGAAAACATCGCCGATGAATTTCTTGAACGCATGACGAATATTGCCAGGCATATTGTAATCGGCGACCCGCAAGCTGAAGAAACCGAGATGGGTCCGTTGTGTACCGAAGGACAGCTTGCTCATATTGAAGCGCAAGTAGCATTGGCTGAACAGGAGGGTGGAAAGATTTTGTGTGGTGGGAAGCGAGTGCAAGCAAAGGGTTTATATTTTGAACCAACTATAGTGTCGTGCCCCGATCAAAGCATGAGCATTGTCGATACAGAATTATTCGGGCCGGTTCTTGCGGTACAAAGATTCAAAACAGAAGACGAAGTTGTTGCACTTGCCAATGACACCAAACACGGTTTGGCGGCAGGCATATTCACCCGAGACAGTGCTCGCTCAATGCGCATGGCTAAACGTGTTAAAGCTGGCATAGTTTGGGTGAACACGTACCGCGTTATATCCCCAATTGCCGAGTTTGGTGGCATGAAAAACAGCGGGTATGGACGTGAGGCAGGCATGCAGGCGGTGTACGACTACACGCGGCCCAAAACGATCTGGATGAATTTGTCCGATGATCCTATCGCCAATCCTTTCAAGCCTCGTTAACTCACACGAAAAACTGAGCTTACTCAATTCCTCACACGGAGCGACAAATGAAATTTCATATCGCCATCAATCTGGAACGCATGGACGACAAGGTCGATATGGCCAGCGTCCGCGACCACACGCTCGAAATGATTCAGATGGCTGACCGGGCCGGATTTGAGATTGCTTGGGCGGCTGAACATCACGCACTTGAAATGACCATTGCACCGAACCCATTTCAGTTGCTGACCTGGTGGGCAGATCATACCGAGAATATTCGACTCGGCTGCGGGGTTGCCAATGCGGCGTACTGGCATCCGATAAACATCGCAGGTGAAGCCGCTATGCTGGACTTACTTTCCGGTGGACGGCTTGAATTGGGTTTAGGCTCTGGTGCCTATCAGCGAGAATTCGACCGGATGAAACCTGGGCTGCAACAATCAGATTCCTGGAAATACATGCAGGAGATGTTGCCGCTGGTGAAAGAACTTTGGAAAGGCGATGTTGAACACAACGGCGAGTACTGGCAATTCCCAAAATCCACATCCTGCCCAAAGCCACTACAAAGTGATGTGCCAATGTGGGTAGCAGCGCGCTCGCCGATAACCTTCGACTATGCCGTAGCCAACCAGTGCAACATTATGTGCTGGCCACTGACACTGCCGTTTAGTGAAGCAGAGAAATACCGCGGCCAGCTTGATGAGGCAATTGCAAAAGCAAACGGCTGGGATGGCAGTTTTGCGTTAATGCGCCACACATCGGTATATGAGTCCGAAGCAGACCGAGCCGCTTCAATGCATGCAATAAGAAATGTATTGGGCAAGTTCGGTAACTTGATGATGAAAAAGGGTGATGTCGTTAATGGCTACCCGGACAACGTACCACTCGAAGAACTCGACGGTAATGTCAGAGTAGAACCTGGCATGCTGGAAGAAAATCTGATGTTTGGTGACCCCGGAACGGCGATCGCAAAATTGAAGCAATATGAAGATATAGGCGTTGATGCATTTATTTACTATGCGTCCATGGGTTTATCTCAAGATGTACAAAAGCGCTCTTTGCAAACCTTTATCGATAAAGTGATGCCAGCCTTTTCTTAACAGGATACCTAATCAATGCCTACAGACATTCGCCGTACAATTTTGAACATTCAAACCACAATTGAAGAAGGTGGCAAGGTGATCGACACACCAACCAAGCTGGTGTCGGCTATAGCAATTATTAAAAATCCGTGGTTTGGACGTGGCTATGTTGAAGATTTAAAGCCCGAAATTAGAGAAAACGGGCCTGTTCTGGGTAAATTGCTGACCAGCATGATACTGGATGTCACTGGCGATGCCATTGAAGGGTATGGCAAGGCATCCGTCGTTGGCATGGGTGGTGAGATGGAGCACGGTCAGGGTTTAACGCATACGCTCTGGTTTGGAAACCAGTATCGCGAAGCCGTAGATGCAAAAACCTATCTCGTGTTTGCCAACACGCGTGGCGGAGCCGGCACGTCCCTGGTTATACCGTTAATGGACAAACATGACGCCGGTCGCCGATCACACTACCAGACAATCCACTTAAGCATACCTGATGCGCCAGCCGAAGATGAAATCATCATTGCACTTGGCGCATCGGTAGGCGGACACCCCAACCACCGCATTGGCAATCGCTACGAAGACCTGAAAGAAATGGGCAGAGACGTGGACAATCCGGCAGGTGTCTAGTACACCCACCCATGGTGTAACCGAAGACGGCACTGCTTACGAGCTTGTTGGTCCTGAGAATGCACCGGTTATAGTATTGATTCACGGGCTTGGCTTGTGCAGCCAACTTTGGCAACAACACATGCCGGAGTTTAGTCGCCGTTATCGTGTGCTGAACTACGATTTATATGGGCATGGGGACAGCGCGCCACCACCGCAGACTGCGTCGCTTAAAGTCTATGCCGATCAGCTTGCAAAACTATTGGACGCACTTGAACTCACCAAGGTGTCCGTTGTCGGTTTTTCAATCGGTGGCATGATCAACAGACGATTTGCGCTGGACTATCCACAACATTTAACCAGCCTGGTTATTCTGAATTCGCCGCATAATCGTGGCGAGGAATTACAACATCAGGTCGAGCTACGAGCAAAAAAAGTAAAAGAGCAAGGCGCTTCAGCAACGATGAGCGATGCGCTGAAAAGATGGTTCACGTCTGAGTATCTGCAAAACAGTGACGGTGCCAATCAAGTTGTAGCCTGGCGTGAACAAGTCGATGCCGAAAGCTATGCACAGGCAGCCTGGGTTTTAGCAAACGGTGTTCGCGAGCTGGTAAGTCCCAATACACCCATTAGCACACCCACACTTGTGATCACATGCGAGAACGATTCTGGCAGCACGCCTGCCATGAGTCATGCAATAGCAAACGAAATCCACGGCGCGCGTACTCTTATCATTCCGCGATTGCAACATTTGGGATTATTGGAAGATGCGCCACTTTTTACCCAACCGATACTTTCATTTCTAAACGAGCAAACCTAGCATGACATCAACAATGTCCGGCGGCGCGGCCGCTATTGCTGCCTTGGAAGCAGAAGATACTCGCTATGTGTTCGGCCTGATAGGCTCAGCCACTATGGAAATGTTTGACGCGCTCTACGATGCCAAAGGCATCGAGTTTGTTGGCGTGCACGATGAGCGTACCGGCACACACATGGCCGACGGTTATGCGCGCGCATCCGGCAAAGCTGGTGTCATACTCGCAGGACAAAATGGACCGGGAGCCACCAATCTGGTTACCGGATTGTCGCAAGCCAAAGCAGCCTTTTCGCCAGTGGTTTCTATTGCCGGTGCTTTGTCCTCTGGCCATGTTTATCGAGACGCTTTTCAGGAAGTGGATCAACAATCGTTATTTACACCGGTGACGAAAAAAACCTGGACCGCACCTTCTGTTGATCGTGTGCCCGAGTTGTTCCGAGAAGCATTTCGCACCGCATTGTCACCACGTCAAGGACCGGTACAGTTAAATTTGCCCAGAGACGTCCTGTCTGCACAAGCCGATTTCCCAGACATGCAAGCACCTGCTGGTTATCGCAATCATTCAAAACCAGCCGCGGGTATACACGAGATAAAACAGGCAGCCAAGCTGTTAAGCGGCGCCAGCCAACCGGTAATCGTTGCCGGTGGCGGTATCAAAAACACCGATGGTCACGCTGCGGCTGTTGAACTGGCTGAAAAGCTAAACTGCCCGATTGTGACATCCCCGGGTCATGGAGATGCCATACCATTTGAACATCGGCTTAATGCAGGACAGATGGGCCCCAGAGGTAACCCGGTTGCATCCAGGCTGGTTCTGGAAGCCGATGTTATTTTAGCATTGGGTACAAGACTCGGATTTAATTCTACTTTCTACACCTATGACAACATAAACGAAGACGCCAAAATTATTCAAATAGAATTGGAGCCAACCGCCATTGGGCGCTTTTTTCCGGTCGAGCTGGGTATCTGGAGCGATGCACCCACTGCCGCTAGACAACTGATCGAGGAACTGATCAGTCTGGACTTCAAACACAAGGCTGATTCCTGGACCAGCGCATTTGTAGACGAACGAAAACACTTTTTGCAACAGCGTGACACCGCTGCTTTGCTATCTCACCCTACGCAACCCTCGGGTCTGTTCAAGTCATTAAGGTCGGTTCTACCAAAAGATGCTGCCATAACACTCGATGCAGGCACATTGTGTTTGCAGGCCACCGATGCGTTAAATTACTGGACACCAAAAAGCTTATTTACCCCATTAGACTTCGGGCTGGTGGGTTTTTCTTACGCATGCGGACTCGGTGTAAAGTGCGCCATGCCCGAGCGCCCGGTTGTCAGCTTAATGGGTGATGGCGGGTTTGGCATGACGCTATCTGAACTCAGCACCGCAGTCGATCACAACATCAATACAGTTACAGTGGTTATGAACAATCAATGTTGGGGCGCCGAAAAAGCTTACCAGCGTGATTTCTTTAACGGCCGCTACATTGGCGCTGACGTATCCAGCCCACCGTTTGACAAGGTAGCTGAGCTATACGGCGCGAAAGGTTTCAAAGCAGATAAGTTAAGCGATGTTATACCGGCCATTGAGTCGGCACTTGCGTGTGATGCACCTGCTGTTGTCAATGTGTCTGTTGACCCCGATGCACTGTACAGCTTTCGACGCGACAGTTTTAAACACAGAGGCGGATAGTCATGCTGACAAAATACGCGTTTTTTACAGGCAGCATTAAATCCGGAATGGAAAATGAAATGCGCGCCTACGTTCAAACTGAACTGCAGCCGCTTTGGGAACAATTTCAACCATCGCAGAAGGTACAGGTACTTTACGGGCATGAACAGGAGCCCGGCGGACCAACCATTCCACTGGTTCTGGCCGTAAGCTATCGTGATGAAAAAGATATGGCCATTGCTATGGAGAGTTCAGCAAGACATACCGCAAAAGCCATGCTGCCATCTTTCTATGAACGGTTTTTCGAAAGTGTCGAGCTTTGGCACTATGTCTTTAAACACCATTGAGTGCAATCACAAAAGTCAAGAACAATTCTTTATCAGCGCCCAAACCGACGCATCAACTCTTTTCCGGCCGCAATGGCCCTTTGTTTGCATACGTTAACGTCAAGTAGCGAGCAGCCCAACTACCCTTAAGCATTAAAAGTATTTGCTGCTTTTGTGAACTGGCCGCCACCCACGCCACTGGCAAAAGAGCGGCAACCATGTTGTCATAGACGCTCAGTAAACTTCTTTAAACAGACGCGTTTTTAAACAGATTTAGAGTTGTAATTGCACCATGAACAAGCCCACCGATTACCCTGTTGAATCAAATCTTCCAGATACTGATTTACAGGTTACCGATATCACTTACGCAGAGCTACGTGACCGGATGAAAAAGAAACAGCCGGTTACAGACGAAATGATCAGTATCGCTCGCAAGAAAATGGAAACCGCCCACAGTGGTTCATCCGTTTCTGACACCGACACAGTCAAATTCAAACTGAGCCGTCTGGCAGATAAATTTAAATCAAGCTAAGTCGGACAATCAGCGCAGATACTCATCGTATTTTTCGAATCGCTATAGTTACACCAAATCACTTAATCGCGCCAGCTTCTTTGAGCATGTCGGCAACTGCTTCTGCCAAAGCGCGATAACCTTTCACATTGAAGTGAACATTATCTGACTTCATCGCAGGCTTTCGTAACAAGGAAGCTACTATATCGTCTTGCAGGGGTATTTTGTACTCGTCGGCCAGTTCGCGATAAAATTCAGCAGTACTGGAAAACAACTGCTTGCGAGGTAAGCCAACTAACGCAACTTGTATTTCTTGCTCTTTTGCAATTTGAATCATTGCTGCCAGATTCTGTTTGGTTTTCGATAAATCATGGTTACGTAAAATATCATTGCCGCCTTCGAACAGAATGATCAATGCAGGGTTCTCCGTGATAATGACTTCTGGCAATCGATTCAAACCCTCTTCAGTCGTTTCGCCAGACACCCCAGCATTAATTACTGTCAGGCCAGTCAGCTCACTTAAAACAACGGGGTACGCGCTGCTGTTTGGCACCCCATAACCAGCGGTCAAACTGTCGCCAAATGCAACAATGACATCATCAGAGTGCAAGGGTTCAAGTGCTGACTTGCCGCAACCACTGATCAGTAAGAAAAATACAACCAGCAAGACTCTCATATATCAACACCCCAAATTGCTATACTCTGCAACCAATTCACGTGCAATTGCCCTTCCATTCAACCCTGATGCGAAAAATTCTAGGCTTTATTCTATTGGCGTGTGCCTATGCGATGCTGGTGCCCGGCCTGACACAGCCCATGTTAAGTGTTTCCGGCACGGTGGAAAAGGCAAAGCTGGTTGCAGTGGGACAGAAAATGTTCAATGAAAGCGACGATTTTCCAGGCTTGTTCAAAGACTTGGTTGACCCGCTAATCAGTAACGTGCGCGTATCAGGAACAATACCGGCGTTCGACAAGACCAATAGCATCATAAATACTGCAAGAGAACTGTATATCAACAACCATAAGCCGGTCGCTGGGCTTATTCTGTTATTCAGTGTAGGCATTCCGCTGCTAAAGGCTTTGCTGCTTATCGGAGCCCACTTTCCTTTTGCTGACCATTTAAAACGAAAACTGCTATGGGTTAGCTCGGTGACCAGTAAGTGGTCCATGGCAGATGTTTTTGTTGTGGCAATATTTGTCGCGTTTCTGGCAGCAAACGGTCTTAAGGAAAGTCGGGCTTTGGTCGATTTCAATTCAGAGCTGGGTAGCGGATTCTACTATTTTCTGGGCTATTGCCTGATTTCGATTCTGGCAACCCAGTTAATCACCGGAAGCGTTAGTTTTCGAAAAGCGCAGAATTTATCGACTTAGAACCTTACAGCTTTCTAAACAGTTTCGTCTGATCAAACATATCCTCAAGGACTTCCATGCGTTTTTTTGTTTTTCCCCAGTCGCACTCCTGCACTTGAGCTATCAGTATTTCAGCAAGCAACATACTGGTAACGCTGGAATCCCACGCCGACGGCACTGATATCCTATTTCGAAAAGTAATGTCAGCATACTTTGCCACCGGCGAAGTCCACTGATCGGTAAACAACACAATTTTGGCTTTTCTCTCGTTTGCCATCTTTGCAAGCTGAAGCGTGGAGTTCTCGTAACGGCGAATGTCAAAGATGACAACCACATCGTTCTTATTGGCTTCAAGTAAATAGTGTGGCCACGCGTTTGAATTCGACGCCACGTGTATAACCTGATCACGTATAACCTGAAGGTGCAGAAAGAAATAATCAGCCAGGGTTCGGGTTATTCGACCACCGACAATAAACACGCGACGTCTTGAATCGGAAATAAGATCACAAGCCTTGTCAAACTCTTTTGTATCAACCTCTCCCAATGATTGACTGATATTGTCGATGACTGCTTTGGTAAACCGATTCAGGAT
Organism: uncultured Granulosicoccaceae bacterium; assembly: GCA_937981955.1. Classification (GTDB taxonomy): domain Bacteria; phylum Pseudomonadota; class Gammaproteobacteria; order Granulosicoccales; family Granulosicoccaceae; genus Granulosicoccus. The sequence goes on along the minus strand of CALJNA010000032.1, from coordinate 8,551 downwards.
GTGCTCATCTGGTGCATCGTTTGCCCACTTTTCGCGCTTGGACAATGGGCTGGATATAGCTTCATCAAGTTCTTTCCTTAGAGACTGTTGAAATTCAGGGTATCCGCTAAATCCAAGCTTTTGCACCAGCCGCGCAACCGTTGGTGTTGATACACCTGCTGCGTCAGCCAGACTGGTAATAGATCCCAGTCCGGATACAGGGTAATTTTGCAAAATAACGTCGCTGAGCTGCCGCTCCAGCGGAGTTAGATTTTCATTGTGTTTCTTTAGTTGAACAGCAATGGTAACCCGGCCCATTCATCCCCCGAATGAAAAACTATTGACATCTGCACTCCAACTGAAGAATACTTTACATTCTAGTCCAGCTGCAAGAGTGCGATGACTGAAACGGCCGTTAATGTATACAACACGAACGGACAACACCGGGTTGTATTGGTGTGTGAGCACGCCAGCGCGGTCATACCTGAACACTACAACAACTTAGGCCTTGATCAAGACGTCGCCAAAAGCCATATCGCCTGGGACCCCGGAGCAAAAACAACCGCGCGATTGATAGCCGATCAGCTCGACGCCGTATTGGTCGAGGGTACCGTTTCAAGATTAATTTACGATTGCAATCGCCCTCCTGATGCGTCAGATGCGATGATCGTTCGTAGCGAGATTTATGATGTGCCAGGCAATGTCGGTATAAGCGCAACTGAAAGACAACATCGCGTTAACACATACTACCAACCGTTTAAAAACAAACTGACAAATCTTCTTTCACAGCGCGCAACCAATCCGGTGCTGGTTACCGTACACAGTTTCACACCCGTCTATCAGGGTGTTCGTCGTGACGTTGAAATTGGTTTGCTACACGACGAAGACACAAGACTAGCCGACGCAATGCTCAGCACAGCCTCAGCTGCATTTAATGTCCGATTGAATGAGCCTTATGGACCGGAGGACGGTGTAACCCACACACTAAAACTTCATGGTCTGAAAAATCAATACCTGAACATCATGATAGAACTACGCAATGATTTATTGTGCGACGACAGCGCTTGCAAATCAATCGCCTCGCATCTGAATCACTGGTTAACCAAAAGCCTCGACCGATTGGAAAACGCATCACAAGAAGGAGCCGAAGCGTGAAGTTTATGCGCGGTTACATAACAGCCGTTGACTGGTTTAACCGAGGCATTGGCCGCATTATGACTTACGGCATTTTCGCCATGATGGGAATTCTGCTGTGGTCGATTATCAGTAAATTTAGCGATCAACCCTCTTTGTGGACACTTGAAGCGGCTCAGTTCGCCATGGTGGCGTATTTCATTCTGGGCGGTCCTTATGCCATTCAAATGGGTTCCCATGTTCGCATGGATCTCTTTTATGACAATTGGTCGTTAAAAAGAAAAGCCACTGTCGATGCAATTACCGTTTTCTGTTTGATTGCTTATTTGCTGGTGCTGTTGTGGGGCGGACTTGGCTCCACTGCATACTCGCTGGGTTATTTCGGCTCCGATCCTCTTGGCTTTTTTAGCGAATTAATAACCGGGACAAAAGAACCTGGCACGCTTGAACGCAGTCGAACTATCTGGCGACCGTATTTGTGGCCGATCAAACTGCTCATCTGTGTGGGCATACTGTTAATGCTTTTGCAGGCATTGTCTGAGCTTTTTAAAGACATTCTGCGAATCCGCGGGCAGGAGATTTGAGCATGAGTTACGAGATGATCGCGTTACTGATGTTCACTGCAATGATGGTATTGCTTTTTTCGGGGCAGCGTGTTTTCGGTGCAATCGGTTTTGTAGCCGTTATCGCCGCATTGTTTCTATGGGGTGAACGCGGTGGCTTTGATATCGCTTTCGCACAAACCATTAAGGTCATGCGCTGGTATCCGCTGCTAACCGTTCCCATGTTTGTTTTCATGGGCTACATCATGTCGGAAAGCGGCATCGCAAAAGACCTGTACAGAATGTTCCATGTCTGGATGGGTGGCATAAACGGTGGACTCGCCATTGGCACCATCGGACTTATGGTGCTGATCTCTGCAATGAACGGACTATCCGTGGCCGGCATGGCAATCGGTGCCACCATTGCGCTACCTGAGCTGCTTCGCAGGGGTTACGATAAGCGCATGGTTACCGGTGTAGTTCAAGCGGGAAGCTCTCTTGGCATATTGGTGCCACCGTCAGTTGTACTGGTACTTTACGCAATGATTGCACGACAACCCGTCGGGCAATTATGGCTTGCCGGTGTAGTACCAGGCCTGATGATGGCGGCAATGTTCATTACTTACATTGCCATTCGGTGCAAGATTAATCCAACGCTTGGGCCTTCTCTGTCCAAAGAAGAACGCGACATGCCTCAATCGGAAAAAATCCGGCTGCTGTTCGCAGGCTTGCTGCCGCTGGTTATCTTCTTCTCAATGATGATTCCATTCGTGAACGGCTGGACCTCATTGGTGGAAAGTTCAGCCATCGGCGCAATTGCGGCATTTGTTGCTGCGCTACTCAAAGGTCGTATGACATGGAAGGTCTTCGACACATCCTTAAAAAACACGCTTGGCATTACGTGTATGTTTATGTGGATCATTCTCGCAGCGCTGGCATTTGGTGCGGTATTCGACGGCCTGGGTGCGGTTAAAGCAATTGAAAGTCTGTTTACTGAAAAGTTAGGGCTTTCGCCCTGGATGATTCTGATCCTCATGCAACTCAGTTTCATTGCCATGGGCACTTTTCTTGATGACACAGCCATGCTGGTTATTGTGGCACCACTCTATATTCCTTTAGTAGGTGCGCTGGGTTTCGACCTGATCTGGTACGGCGTTTTGTACACCATTACAACGCAGGTGGCTTACATGACACCTCCGTTTGGCTACAACCTGTTTCTTATGCGCGCCATGTCGCCACCAGAGATTACGTTGATCGACATATACAGATCAATTGTTCCATTCGTATTGGTGATGATTTTGGCTCTTACACTGGTCATGGTGTTTCCACAAATAGCACTGTGGCTGCCGGAAACCGTCTACGGCAAATAGAGACGGAAATAAATGAGGAAAAGACTTTGAGTGATACAGATCAGAAAACCAACAGACGTTCCTTTATAAAGAAAGCCGCAGTTGCACTACCAGCCGCCGGAGCAATCACGGCTGCACCAGCAATAGCTCAATCTAAAATCAAATGGCGAATGCAAACCTATGCAGGCACAGCACTGGCGGAGCATGTAGTAAAACCAGCCATCGACAAGTTCAACAAAATTGCCGGTGACGAGATGGAGATTGAACTGTTTTACGCTGATCAGCTGGTACCAACCGGCGAGCTCTTTCAGGCATTACAAAGAGGCACCATAGACGCAGTACAATCGGATGATGACTCCATGGCATCACCAACTGAAGTAACAGTATTTGGTGGTTACTTTCCATTTGGCAGCCGTTATTCACTCGATGTGCCCGTACTATTCAACCAATACGGACTAAATGAAATCTGGGATGCTGAATACAGTAAGGTTGGTGTGAAGCACATATCCGCCGGTTCCTGGGACCCTTGTCACTTTGCCACAAAAGATCCAATCAACTCTCTGGCCGACCTGAAAGGTAAACGGGTCTTTACCTTCCCCACCGCTGGCCGATTCCTGTCCCAGTTTGGTGTGGTGCCCGTGACATTGCCCTGGGAAGACATTGAAGTCGCTGTACAAACCGGAGAACTTGATGGTATCGCATGGTCCGGAATTACCGAGGACTACACGGTCGGCTGGGCTGACGTAACCAATTATTTTTTAACCAACAACATTTCCGGTGCATGGATCGGTCACTTCTTCGCCAATATGGAACGCTATGAAGAACTGCCGGAGCATTTGAAAGAGCTTCTGTCAGTTTGCATGGAGCAAAGTCATTATTATCGACAGTGGTGGTATTGGGGTGGCGAAGCAGATCTTCGCGTCAATGGCACCAAGATGCAGCTGACGACTATACCTGATGAAGAATGGGCAGAAGTTGAAAGCGCAGCGGTGGCGTTCTGGGACGAAATTGCAAAAGAGTCTGAGACTAAAGCCAAGGTCGTTGAGATTTTTCGCAAGTATAACGACGACATGCAAAAAGCCGGACGACCTTATCGCTACGGTTAAATCCGGCAAACACCACCACCCCCAATACGGGGTGGTGGTATAAATACTCATTTTCTTAACAGAGCTTTTGTATGAAAGGGTTTCTAGATCTCGACTCACTTAAATCAGCTGCGGAGAACGGTACAATCGACACCGTTCTGGTATGCCTGATCGATATGCAAGGAAGACTCATGGGTAAGCGCTTCCATGTTTCAAACTTTCTTGACAGCGCCTGGCAGGAAACCCATTGCTGCGACTACCTGCTCGCTACAGACCTGGAAATGAGTACTCTGGAAGGCTATGCAGCAACGAGCTGGCAATCCGGGTTTGGCGACTATGTCATGAAACCCGATTTATCCACACTAAGAGTGCTACCGTGGTTAAAGCGCACTGCACTTGTGCTGTGTGACATCATTGATCATCATACGCATGAACCAGTACCGCATTCCCCTAGAAGCATTCTGAAAAAACAAATTGAACGACTTGAGCAACTCGGTTACAGCGCAATGATGGCCACCGAGCTCGAATTCTTTCTGTTCAAGGGCTCGTATGAAAAGTTGCGTCGCAAGCATTACATGAACCTCGAACCTATCAGCGGTTACAACGAGGATTACAATATATTGCAGACAACCAAGGAAGAGCCTGTGATGCAGCGTTTACGTAATGGCTTGTATGGAGCGGGTATACCGGTAGAAAACTCCAAAGGCGAAGCCGAAGTAGGTCAGGAAGAACTGAACATTCGTTACAGCGATGCACTTGCCTGTGCTGATCACCACAGCATTGCAAAACATGCAACCAAAGAGATTGCATGGCAGCAGGGTTACTCTGCTACCTTTCTACCCAAATGGCACGCTGATCGAGTTGGCAGCGCAAGCCACATACATATGTCACTCTGGAAGGATGGCAGCAATGCGTTCCACGATTCCAGCAAAAAATACGGCATGTCTGATCTGATGCAGCAGTTTATGGCCGGCATTATTCACTATGCACCGGAATACACAATCTTTCTGGCACCTTATGTTAATTCGTACAAACGCTTTATGAAAGGAACGTTCGCGCCAACAAAGACAGCATGGTCGGTGGATAATCGAACCGCAGGTTTTCGTCTTTGTGGTGAGAGCACTAAATCGGTTCGAGTCGAATGCAGAATTCCAGGCTCTGATGTAAACCCATACCTTGCTCAGTCTGCATTAATTGCGGCAGGAATAAAAGGCATTGAAGATAAGCTTGAACTTGACGACGCAGCCACAGGTGACTTGTACAACGACGATTCAGTACCGGAGATTCCATCAACACTACGCTATGCCACAACGCTGTTCGATCGGTCCGACATGTTGAAGCAGGCCATGGGCGAAGACGTTATTGCCCATTACACACGCAGCGCAGAATGGGAACAGGAAAGTTTTGATAATGCGGTAACGCAATGGGAAATTGCCCGCGGATTTGAACGAGCCTGACAGACATGAATTCGATAAAATGTGTATCACCAATTGACGGTTCGATCTACGCTGAAAGAACCTTACAATCATTAAACCAAGCAACCGATAACATTAACAAGGCAACCTCTGCTCAAGTTGCCTGGGCAGCGTTGCCTTTAGAAGAACGCATAGCAGTAGTTCAGGCCGGTGTTGCAGCAGTTGGGGCCATGAACAACGAAATCGTGCCCGAGCTAGCATGGCAAATGGGAAGACCAGTTCGCTATGGTGGCGAGTTCGGTGGTTTCGAAGAGCGAGCTTCTCATATGGCCAACATTGCCAAATCTGCACTGGCGCCGATAGAAGTATCCAATGACAAGCAATTTAAACGCTATATTCAACGCGTACCACACGGGTTAGTGCTTGTGATCGCGCCCTGGAACTATCCATACATGACAGCTGTGAACACAGTTGCGCCCGCTCTGATTGCCGGGAACGCAGTAGTGTTGAAACACGCTTCGCAAACGCCGTTGGTGGGTGAACGAATGGCAAAAGCATTTCACTCTGCCGGTGTACCTGAAGACGTGTTTGTTAATCTCTTTATCGATCATGACACCACCGCTTCGTTAATTGCTGCGAATCATTTCGGGTTTGTCAATTTTACCGGTTCAGTCAAAGGCGGTAAGGCGATCGAGGCAGCAGCTTCAGGCACCTTCACCAGCCTGGGCCTGGAACTCGGTGGCAAAGACCCAGGTTATGTTATGGAAGATGCAGATTTGGACGCGGCAGTTGACACCCTCATTGACGGCGCCATGTTCAATTCAGGCCAGTGTTGCTGTGGTATTGAACGCATCTATGTTGCGCAACAGCTGTTCGATACATTTGTTGAGCGTGCCGTTGAAATAGTCAGTAACTACACACTGGGAAATCCACTCGACGAAGCCACCACCCTCGGTCCCATGGCAAACGTGCGTTTTGCAAACCTGGTTCGTTCTCAAATCGCTGATGCAGTAGACCAGGGAGCAATGCCACACATCACGACATTTCCAACTGACGATGGCGGCACGTACTTGTCTCCACAAATCCTGACTAATGTAAGTCACGATATGCGCATCATGCGTGAAGAGAGTTTTGGACCCGTCGTGGGTATCATGCCAGTGGAGTCGGATGAACAGGCAGTGGCGCTCATGAATGATAGTGAGTTCGGACTTACCGCCTCACTGTGGACCCAGGACATAGACCGTGCGATATCCATCGGTGAGCGTATTACCACCGGTACGGTTTTCATGAATCGTTGCGACTATCTTGATCCCGCTTTGTGCTGGACAGGTTGCAAAAACACAGGACGCGGTGGCGCCTTGTCGGAAATTGGCTATCACAACCTGACAAGACCAAAGTCTTTCCACCTCAAGCGAGCTTGAGAGAAACCATAGAATGAGAAATACCTTATGAACCTTGTCGGAAACTGGTCCTACCCAACCAATATTCGCTTTGGCACCGATCGCATAAACGAGGTTGTTGAAGCCTGCCAATCGTCCGGCATACAAAAACCATTGCTTGTCACTGATCGGGGCCTGGCTAATTTGGATATCACAACCAGCACACTCGATCTGCTGGATGCAGCTGGACTTGGTCGCGCCATCTTTTCCGAGGTTGATCCGAATCCGAACGATAAAAATGTGGATGCCGGTGTGCAGGCTTATCGAGACGGTGGATTTGATGGCGTGATTGCTTTCGGTGGAGGCTCGGGGCTGGACCTTGGCAAAGCAATCGCATTTATGGCCGGACAAAAAAGACCTTTGTGGGATTTCGAAGATATCGGTGACTGGTGGACCCGGGCGGATGCAGATGCAATTGCACCGGTTATCGCGGTGCCGACAACCGCAGGCACTGGCTCTGAAGTTGGACGTGCCAGCGTTATTTCCAATTCAGAAAGCGAAGAGAAAAAGATTATCTTTCACCCGAAAATGTTACCCGTGGTCGTTATTTGCGATCCCAAACTCACCGTGGGCATGCCTCAAGCGATTACCGCAGGCACTGGTCTGGATGCATTTGCACATTGTGTTGAAGCTTATTCCAGCCCGCACTATCACCCAATGAGTCAGGGCATTGCTCTGGAAGGCATGCGCCTGGTCAAAGACAATCTTCCCGAAGCCTACAACAACGGAAGCAATCTGGACGCTCGTGCCAATATGATGAGTGCCGCATCCATGGGTGCTACCGCATTTCAGAAAGGTCTGGGTGCAATACACGCACTAAGCCACCCTATCGGGGCTATGCATCACACACATCACGGCACAACCAACGCTGTGTTTATGCCAAGTGTCTTGAAGTTTAATGAACCAGCCATTCGCGATCGCTTTAATCATGTTGCAGCCTATCTCGATATTGAAGGCGGGTTTGATGGCTTTTGTCAATTTGTCGATGAGTTTAATGATGCTTTTTCAATTCCAAAAAATCTGACTGAGTTAGGTGTTAGCAATCCGGATTTTGAAAGGCTCATTGATTCTGCGCTGCGGGATCCAAGTGTTGGCGGAAACCCTGTAGAGATGACGGCAAAAAATACCAGAGCCCTTTATGAGTCTGTTGCTTGAGGCCATTGCTAAAAACTGGCCTCAAGCAACTATTGCAGAAATAAAGACAAAACTGCCCCAGCATGCTGGGGATAGACTTTTCTGATACTGTTTAGTTTCCCAGACAATTAAGGAGGTTCGCATGGACGCGAACATCCAATGCCCGAGCTGCGCGGCAAACCGACAATCCATTGTGCGTGACGGACACTTTTTTCGCGCCGATGATGCCAAAGCGGTACAACGCTACCGGTGCAAAGCCTGTGGCAAGAAATTTTCCGCAGCCACCTACAAACCAACCTATCGACAAAAGAAACGGCGCATTAATTCGACGATTCGATTTTGCTTTGCCAGCAATATGTGCCCGCGCGATATTGCCGAATTGGTGGGCGTTAACATCAAAACGGTTGCATCGCGTTTGCGTTGGCAAGCGGCATTATCCCGACGGAAGAACCGCGAATACCTGCGCGCTTATCT
>CALJNA010000031.1 GCA_937981955.1 uncultured Granulosicoccaceae bacterium | reverse complement strand
CCTGAGCTGGTGCCGGAACAAACTGTCGCTGTGGATGCGATAACTCACTGCCTTGGCACTTTTTCTCCATTCCTGCTTAATGGGGTTACCGGCAGTGGCAAAACTGAAGTGTATCTGCGTTGTCTTGATGCGGCTTTGCAGCAAAACAAACAGGTGCTGATTCTGGTGCCGGAAATTGCATTAACGCCACAACTGATGCGTCGTTTTCAGCGGCGTGTCAGTGGTTGTCTGGTGAGTTTGCATTCAGCCATGAACGCAACCGAGCGCATGCAAAACTGGTTGCTCGCGGCGAAAGGGCATGCCGATATCGTGATTGGCACACGCTCAGCCGTTATGGTTCCTTTGCCCAGACTGGGACTGGTTGTCGTGGATGAAGAGCATGACGGATCGCTAAAGCAGCAAGACGGTTTTCGTTATCATGCTCGCGATCTTGCCATGGTTCGTGCTCGTGATTGCGGCTGCCCGATTGTACTGGGTACCGCTACGCCGTCGTTTGAAACGTTGAACAATGCTGCTACCGGACGCTATGTTGAGTTAATGCTGACTCACAGAGCAGGTGATGCCAAACCGCCACAGTTATCGTTACTGGATATTCGTCGCCGGCCGCTGGTGGAAGGCATGAGTGATCGCTTGTTCGATGCCATAGGCGAACACTTGCAAGCCGGCAATCAGGCATTGGTGTTTATCAATCGTCGTGGCTACGCGCCTACGCTTCTTTGTAATGACTGCGGGGCGTGCGCCGATTGTCGGCGATGTGATGCGCATATGACCGTGCATGCAAGACGTGCACGGTTGCGTTGCCATCACTGTGGTGCCGAACGCCCAGTACCCGATGCGTGCGAGAGTTGCGGGTCAGCTGAACTTGATCGGGTTGGCTATGGAACAGAACGCATCAGTGCAGCTTTGGAAGAAGCGTTTCCCGATGTTGTTGTGGCCCGTATTGATCGAGACAGCACCAGGCGAAAGGGTGCGCTGCAAGAACAGCTTGATGCTGCAACCAGTGGCAGCGCGCAATTGTTGGTAGGCACGCAGATGCTTGCCAAGGGACATCATTTCCCGGGTGTAACGCTTGTGTGTATTCTGGATGCAGACCGTGGATTGTTTGGCACAGACTTCCGTTCGCTGGAACAAATGGGGCAATTGATTATTCAGGTTGCCGGTCGCGCGGGTCGTGAACAAAAACAGGGAAGCGTATTAATACAGACCAGAAATCCTGATAACCCGATGATGCAAACGCTGGTTAGCGATGGCTATGCTGCTTTTGCCCGAATCGCCCTCGACGACAGGCGAATGGCGGCGCTTCCACCCTATGCGTTTGTTGCCCTGGTTCGCGCAGAAGCGCCTGATGCAGAATCTCCGCTGCGTTTTTTGCGCGGTGTTGCAGACAGATTGTTGAATCCCGCGGTGGCTGGCGTATTTGTTCTGGGTCCGGTTCCCGCTCCCATGGAAAGACTGGGCGGGCGTTATCGTGCACAGCTTTTACTGCAAGCAGAGCGTCGTTCGTTATTAAACGAGTGCCTTTCGCGTTTAACCGTGAATCTTGATACATTAAAAGATGCGCAACGAACACGTTGGTCTATTGATGTTGATCCGGTTGATCTTTTTTGAAAAGCTTTAAAATCCGGTTGTGATGAATTCAATACAAATGAGTTCGAGAATAAAGAGAAGACTAAATGAACTCAACGGTATTTTTCGCTGTGATCGGAGCTGCTTTACTGCATGCCACCTGGAACGCACTGGTAAAAGGGGGCTCTGATAAAACACTCGGCATCAGCGCCGTTATAATTGGGCATGTTCCGTTCGCGCTAGTATGTATCCCGTTCGTACCGTTTCCGGCGCCTGCAAGTTATCCGTACCTGTTTGGCAGCATGGTTTTACATGCGGGCTACCAGTTTTTTTTAATGAAGTCATACAAGATTGGTGACTTGACTCAGGTATACCCCATAGCCCGTGGAACGGCTCCGCTTCTGGTTGCCCTGTTTACTGTGTTTGTTTTAAAGGTTGAACTCAGCTCAATCGAGCTACTTGCTGTTGTGATTATTGGTGTTGGCATATTGAGCCTGGCTCTGGTCAGGCGCGGGGACGGGCAACGCAATATGCAGGCCGCAGTTTTTGCGTTAGTCACCAGCTGCTTTATCGCATCCTATTCAATTGTCGATGGTCTGGGCGCTCGTCTTGCCGGTACGTCGGTTGGATTTTATTCATGGCTCAGTATCGCTAACGGCATAATCATTTCGGTTTATGTGCTCAAGGTTCAACCGAGCATAATGAAGCAGCTGGTTACTTCTCACTTAAAAATATTTCTTATTGGTGGAGGGGCATCCTTTGTTGCTTATGCCATAGTAACCTGGGCTTTTACTCAAGCCCCTATTGCACTAGTCACTGCGTTGCGCGAAACCAGTATTGTGTTCGCCCTGTTAATCGGTGTGTTCTTTTTGAAGGAGCGGGTAGATTTAATTAAAGTATTTTCTACCATGACAACTTTGCTTGGCGCAATCCTGTTAAGAGTGGCGAAATGATGTCAGGTGGAGGTCGGCTTTGAATCGATTCGATCGAGTAACTGCTTTATTGCTGTTATTGCAAACGCGATCGGTTGTTACCGCCCGTTTTTTGTCGGAGCATTTCGATGTCACCGAAAGAACCATCTATCGAGATATACGAACGCTTGAAAACGCCGGTGTGCCCATTGGCTCTGAGGCGGGCGTTGGGTACTTTTTGGAAAAAGGGTACCGATTGCCACCGGTGAGTTTCACTGTTGATGAGGCTGCCTCTTTACTGCTCGGCGAAAAATTACTCATTAACAGTCTTGATCAAAACTCTCATGGCGATTACACGCACGCATTAAATAAAGTCAGAGCAGTGCTCGATGTGTCGGATAAAGATTATCTCAGTTCGCTCGATTCCGATATTGAAGTGTTACCCACTGGCCAGTTTTTCGCCGCCGATGCGGAACAGGCCGCGCGTAATGAAAATCATTCAACTGACCAATGGCTACGGGAAAGCCGAAGTGTGTTGGTGCGACGGCAGGTGGTTGATATTTCTTATTCTGCCGGTCACACAAATGATCTGACCCAGCGACATATCGAACCTATTGGTCTTTTCTTTTACAGCTTGCACTGGCACCTTATAGCGTGGTGTCGATTACGCGAAGGCTACAGGGATTTTCGTCTCGATCGGATCACACGTTTCGAACCGGTTTCTGAACAATTTGCACGACACACTCGCAGCACGCTGCAAGAGTATCTATCCCGCCAGCGAGGCGAAACCGAATTGCAGGAGGTAGAACTGATGTTCTCACCTGAAGCTGCGAGGTTTGTCGGTGAATTTCGTTACATGTACGGGTTTGTGGACGAAGAGCGTGTGGATGAAGGCGTGCGCATGAGCTTCATGATGACATCCACTGATCACATGGCCAGGTGGCTGCTGCAGTACACCAATGGCGTGCAGGTTTTAAAGGGTGATGGGCTGCGCACCGCGCTCAAAGAGCTCAGTAACGACCTGATGTCGCATTGGTAAGTGGGCTAGTCAAACCCTCCTGACACAGGGTTGTCAGTAGCCTCTGTCACAGTTGGTTCAACGGTGAAATACCGTTGTATCTCGATTTGGCGAGTTGCCGTAATCGAATCAACCAACTGGAAACCAAAGCACATGAAAATTCATACTTCAAACGGTGTCAGTATTGTTGCAATGCAGCTTCGTTCAACACTGGATACCATCGTCAAAGATGTTGCAGATCTGCCGGAAAAACTCGCTGCCGATTTGATTCCGGCGGGCATGCTGCCAACCGGTCCCATGATGTTCTTGTACGATGATGTTATTGATGACCCTCATCATGAATTTGACTTAAGAATTGCGCTACCACTATCGGTGGATGATATTGCGCGCTACAAAGGCCCGTATACAACGACGAGACTTGAGCCATTTCATTTTGTTGAAACGGTGTTGTATGGCGATATCGCCGAGCTTGGGCCAAAAGCCTATGAGCCGCTGTTTCAGGAAATACATGCATCTGGTTTGACCGTCACGCGTTTTGTGCGTGAGGTATATCAGAACTTTGTTGACCCCAGTTCGCCTGATAATGAAACGCGCGTGCAGGTGGGTGTCGTAGCCTGATAGATCGATGTTCGGTGCGAGCTGGTGTTTACGGCTTGCACCGAACTAGACGAAATACTACTGCGCTTAATTCAGTCCTGATCTTCAGGATATTCTGATTTTAATGGAATACTTTTCCAAAACAGCAACAAGGTGCTTTGTCTGAGCATATGGAAAAAGCAGCATGGTGCTCCTGCTGATTTTGTGTGGAATGCACCATCGGTGATCAGCTGAGTGGACGGACAATCCGACTCCAATGTTCAGGCACGACTTCGTGATGTGTTGAATGAGTTTGAACTGGCACAGTAAACGACCGATTGAGTTAAACTTCACACCTGTCTACTTAGCCTTCTGCGGTTCTTGTCTTGAAAGCGTTAATCGAAAAGCATCTGGCCAGCGCACTTGCCAGCCTGCAAGCCGCCGGATCCATTCCGGCCGAGCTCGATCCTAAAATTGCAGTGACCCGCACTAAAGACCCGTCGCACGGCGATTTCGCAAGCAATCTCGCGATGATGCTGGCGAAGTCTGCCGGCAAGCCACCTCGTGATGTTGCTCAAATGCTGGTCGATGCGTTACCCGAGAACAACGATATTCGCGAAGTTGCAATAGCCGGTCCGGGTTTCATCAATTTTTTCCAGAACGATGCAGCGGCGTCATCGGTTGTGGCTACCGTATTGGAGCAAGGCGAGCAATTCGGACGATCGGAGGTCGGTAAGGGGCAACGATGGCAGGTGGAGTATGTGTCAGCCAATCCGACCGGGCCATTGCATGTGGGTCACGGCCGAGGTGCGGCACTTGGGGCAACCATGGCCAATATGCTCAGTGCGGTCGGGTTTGATGTGCAGCGTGAGTACTATGTCAATGACGCCGGGCGGCAGATGGATATTCTGGCGGCCAGTGTCTGGCTTCGCTACCTGGGTTTGTGCGGTGAGTCATTCGATTTTCCATCGAACGGTTATAAAGGCGACTATGTCAATACCATTGCCCAGTCGTTGAAAGATCAGCACGGTGATGCGTTTGTTCATCCTGCCAGCGTTATATTTGATTCAGTTCCACCCGATGAACCTGCCGGAGGTGACAAGGAAGCGCATATCGACGGTGTGATCGCGCAAGCGCGACAACTACTGGGTGTGCATTACGATGATGTGTTCAATCAAGGTCTGCGGGCCATTCTTGCTGATATTAAGGAAGATCTTGGTGAATTTGGCGTTATATACGATGAATGGTTCAGCGAGCGAAGCCTGAGCGATCATGTTCAAACCGTGGTTAAAAAACTCGATGCTGCCGGCCACTTGTACGTTAAAGATGGTGCTACCTGGTTTCGAACCACCGATTTTGGTGATGAAAAAGACCGTGTGGTTGTACGTGACAACGGTCAAACAACTTACTTTGCCTCTGACATAGCTTACATCGACAACAAACTTGAACGTGGTTTCGACAAGGTACTCTATGTGTTCGGTGCCGATCACCATGGTTATACCGATCGAATGTTTGCAGCATGTGAAGCCCTGGGACATCCGCGCGAAAAACTGCAATTTCTATTAATCCAGTTTGCCATTTTGTACAAAGGCGGCGAACGCATGCAGATGTCCACCCGTTCTGGTGAATTTGTGACCATCCGTGAGTTGCGAGACGAGGTCGGTAAAGACGCTGCCCGGTATTTCTATGTGATGCGTAAATACCAGCAGCATCTGGACTTTGATCTGGATTTGGCCAAATCACAATCAAATGATAACCCGGTGTATTACGTGCAAATGGCGCACGCCCGAATCTGCAGCGTGATGAGACGCTGTGAACAGCTGGGCATGAGCTATGACGAGAAGGCCGGACTGGCATCGCTTGCGCTATTGACCGAGCCGGAAGAGTCCGAGTTGCTGACAATGTTGGCCACGTACCCGGAATTGCTGGAGCGGGCCGCGCTGAATCATGAGCCTCATCAGCTCACAACGTACTTGCGCGATCTGGCAAATGGTCTACATTCCTACTATAACGCCCATAAAACCCTGGTTGATAACGACGCATTGCGTCAGGCGCGACTGTGCTTGATGTTATCGGTCCGACAGGTGCTGTATAACGGGCTCACTCTGATCGATGTATCTGCCCCAGAGGTAATGTAAGAATAATGGCTGAAGATACAGGCAATACGCGCTATTTCGTGCTGGCGCTCGGCTTATTGGTCGGCTTTGTCATTGGTTTTGTCATGCTGCTCTCGCGCCTGCCCGTCGACAGCAGCTTGAGCGACTATCAACCAACGCAGGTGTTTGGTAACGACATTCAAGCCGGCACAAACTATGACTTCTACAAGGTCTTGCCCGATCAAGTCGATGGCAACCTGCCAGTGGTGACAGAGGTATCAGCCCAACAACAAACCGTCATCAAACCTGCCACGCGAGTGGTGCCTGGCAATATGCAAAACACCCAGCGTCGAAATCTGGCGGCGGAAACCTATGCCGAAATTCCGGCCAGCAGTATTGGTCAGGAATCGTATTACTTGCAAGCTGGAAGTTATAACGCGGCGGCCGATGCCGAGCGCATGCGCGCAGCGGTACTCATGTTGGGCTTCGATGCATTTATCGTTAAGCGGCAAGATGCTTCTGGGGCGGTGGGTCATCGGGTTCGTATCGGACCATTTTTTGACCAGAGTCGTTTGACTGAAGCAAAGAAACGATTGCGTCGCGGGAATGTGGCTTACGATATTATTCGTGTTACGGGTTAATGCGGCGAGTGCTCCATTGGTAAATCGAGATTAGCTGCGCATTATATTTATGCGCATTATATTTATCAGGGATTATTTGCCCGGTTTTATTTGCCAGGGAGTTTCTGGCACCTTAAAGTCAATTCACATTCTCGTGCTGTTCATTTCTGTAATCTGGATAGGTTTGCGATTCAAACTATCCAATATCTTCAACCGAATTCCCCAGCAAATAGCGTGGTCCACTGCCCAGTTGAGAAGCACGATCGCCGGGGTTGTATAAACGGCACTTCGCCATTGACAAACAGCCGCAGCCGATACATCCGTTCAGATTCTCTTTTAGCAATTGCAAGCCTGCAATTCGTTTATCGATGTCTACTGAAAATTGCCGACTCAATCGTTCCCAGTCGCGTTTATTAGGGGTTCTGTTGTTCGGTAAGGTTGCCAATATGCCTTGAATGTCGTTCAGTGAAAACCCCAGGCTTTGGCTTATTTTTATAAATGACAATCGCCGAATATCGCTTCGCGTAAATCGTCTATGGCCACTCGAATTTCGAGTAGATCGTATCAGACCCTCGCTTTCATAAAACCGAATGGCCGTAATGGCAAGACCTGTGCGCTCTGATAAAGCCCCTATGGATATGAGGGAATTTTTAGCTGAATTTCTTTGCATGGAAAAATGTGCAGTGATTTTCTTGACCTCTATATTACTAGAGGTATTAGACTTTAGTCACATCATTAATTGTGAGTGATTGAATATGCCTAATGCACGCGTTGAGCACGCCAATATCACGGTACAGGAACCCCTGGCAACAGCGAATATGCTGGTTGATTTGTTTGGTTGGTCCATCCGCTGGCAAGGAGCAGCTATCCATGGGGGGTTTACTGTCCACGTTGGCGGTGAGGACTCATATCTTGCGCTGTACACAAAAGGTTCGCCCGGCAAGGTTTCTAAATCGTACTCCGACGGTACATCTTACGATCATCCGGCAAATCTCAATCATATTGGTATTGTTGTTGATGATCTTGAGTCTACTGAGCTACGGGTTAAAAAAGCGGGCTTTAAAACCTATTCTCATGCTGACTACGAACCAGGTGTGCGATTCTATTTTCGCGACAATGATGGGCTGGAATTTGAGGTTATCAGCTATACGTGATGAGACCATCGTTGCCCTTTTAAACGCTGAGTCGACGATTGTTCTCTATGCATGGTTTGAAGAAGACGATCAAGGTATCTGTTCGTTTCTAAATAACGCGGCCAAAGAGTGCCCGATAGTTTAGTTCCGGGTGGCCGGTAAGGATTATTCCTGAACGGTTGCATCCGTGTGGCGTTGCGCAATATACATGTGCTACAGAGCCTCGCCACGCGCCTTATACGGTACAATAATCCAACGGAATATATTCACGATACCTGTGATGCAAGGCATGTAGACAAAGTCAATCATGCTCAACCATCTTTGTACTTAATAAGCCATGATCCTCAACGCCGCCGATCTTCACCGCCGCATAGACCAGTGCATGCAGGCGGACCGTCATCGGTTGAGGCGACGAGTCAAACCTGCCGCTGGTAAATCCAGTGATGACAAAGCTGCTGCTGATCTGCTCAAAGACATTGACGACTCGTTTGCGCGATGTGAAGCGCGTAAATTTCAACGCCCAAAGCCAGTTTACCCGGAAGAGCTGCCTGTGGTTCAACAGCGTGCCGAGATTCTTGAATCTCTTAAGAAGCACCAGGTCATTATTGTTTGTGGTGAAACAGGCTCGGGTAAAACGACACAACTGCCGAAAATGTGTCTGGAAGCGGGTCTTGGAACGTCAGGTTTTATTGGTCACACGCAACCTCGTCGTATAGCTGCACGCAGTGTCTCATCGCGAATTGCCAGCGAGCTTAACTCTACCGTTGGCGAAGCAGTGGGTTTTAAAATTCGTTTTACAGATCAGGTTGGCGAGCGCACACACATCAAGTTAATGACCGACGGCATTTTGCTGGCTGAAATTCAACGCGATCCGTTTCTAAACCAGTACGATGCAATCATAATTGATGAAGCTCACGAGCGATCGTTAAATATAGATTTCCTGCTCGGTTATTTAAAAACGCTGCTTCCCAGGCGTCGTGACCTGAAGTTGATAATTACATCGGCGACTATCGACCCTGACCGATTCTCCAGACACTTTGATAATGCTCCGATTATTTTTGCAGAAGGACGGACCTATCCTGTTGAGCTGCGATATGAGCCGCTCGCTGACTCCGAAGGCGATCAGCTCGACGATGTGGATTTGCCATCGGCGATAGTTCAAGCCTGTGAGACGCTGATAAAAGAACGACAACATGACGTGTTGGTGTTTCTTCCGGGTGAAAGAGACATACGCGAATTAGCCGATTTATTCAGCAAGTCCGTTTCGTCTTCACCGGTTTTGCGCGGCGTTGAGGTAGTACCGTTGTTCTCTCGTTTGTCTAACACTGAGCAAAATCGCATTTTTCAAAAACATACGCGTCCGCGTATTGTTCTGTCCACCAACGTTGCCGAAACCTCGCTAACGGTACCGGGAATTCGCTCAGTGGTTGATGCGGGTTATGCACGAATGTCGCGATACAGTGTTCGCAGCAAGGTTCAGCGCTTGCCGATTGAAAAAATATCTCAAGCATCAGCCAATCAACGTATGGGTCGTTGTGGTCGTGAAGCACCGGGTGTTTGTATTCGGCTTTATTCTGAAGATGACTTTGATGCACGTCCAGAGTTTACTGAACCAGAAATTCTCCGAACCAACTTATCATCAGTTATTCTGCAAATGTCGTCAATGCGCCTGGGCGATATTGACTCCTTTCCCTTCGTTGAATCACCTGATGGCAAGTTTATCAATGATGGTTACCGGACTTTGCAAGAGCTTGCTGCAATTAACTCCAAGCGCCAGCTGACAAAGTTGGGCCAACGATTAGCCAGGTTACCAGTCGATCCGCGGCTTGGTCGAATGTTGCTGGCAGCCGCTGATGAAGGTTGTGTTACTGAAATGCTGATTATCGTCAGTGCATTGTCTGTTCAAGATCCGCGTGAAAGACCGTTTGAAAAGCGCGCTGCTGCGGATGAACTGCATGCTGAATTTAATCATGAAAAATCGGATTTTATAGCGTGGTTGAATTTGTGGGAGTTTGTAACGGTACAGAAAGAACGATTATCGAACTCTCAGTTTCGAAAAATGTGTCGTCAGCGTTTCATATCTGCATTGAGGGTTATGGAGTGGATGGATGTACGAGTGCAGTTGCAGCGTTTGTGTAAAGAGCTGAAATTAAATTTGAACACAACCGATGCGCCCTATGAAAATATACATCGAGCACTACTGACTGGTTTGCTTGCCAACGTCGCTGTCAAAAAAGATAAACATGACTATCTTGGAACCCGTAACCGGCATCTGGCTATTTTTCCAGGTTCTGGTTTATTCAAAAAAGGGCCAAAATGGATAATGTCGGCCGAGATTGCAGAAACCAGTAAACTCTATGCAAGACAAATCGCAGCAATCGAGCCAGAGTGGGTAGAGCGTCTAGCCGAGCACTTGCTATCAAGAACCTATCGTGATGCACACTGGCAAAGGAAAATGGGGACAGTAGGTGCTTACGAACAATCTACTTTGTATGGCCTGATAATTAATCCGAAGAAGCAAGTTAACTACTCGCCAATTAATCCGACTGAATCCCGGCAAATATTTATTCGCTCAGGGCTGGTTGAGGGTGGACTTAAATCATCGGGTGATTTTTATCGCCATAACCTGGAACTGCTTGAAGAAGTCACCACGCTCGAGGAGAAATCGCGACGGCGTGACATTGTTGTAGATCACGAAGAGATGGCACGGTTTTACGAGGCTATTATTCCCGACGATGTCTGTACAGCAGCATCGTTTGAGCAGTTTCGCAAAGCATACGAACAGGAGACACCGCGTGGTTTGTATTTTTCCAAAGAACAATTATTAGCAGATGACACCATCCAGGTCAGTGAACGAGACTATCCTGATCAAATAGAAATCGCCGGCATGGTACTGCCGCTGCGTTACCACTTTGCCCCTGGCGAAGACGATGATGGCGTTACTATGGTTGTGCCCGTTGAAGTGGTGAATCGTATAACGGCCGAACGATGTGACTGGCTAGTGCCGGGCTTGATAGAAGAGAAGGTAACTCTACTGATAAAAGCGTTGCCAAAAAATTTGCGTCGGAATTTTGTTCCTGCTCCTGACTTTGCAAAAAATGCGCTGAAGTCGTTAGCGCATGGGGAAGGGGTTTTAACCACTGTACTCGGCCGTCAGTTGCAGAGCATGACCGGTGTTGAAGTCGCCAGAGGTGAATGGGAAGTGGAGAATCTGCCCCATCACCTGACAATGCGTTTTGAACTGATTGATGGCAGCGGCAAGCTTATTCGTACAGGTCGAAATCTTGAGCGTTTGCAGGAAGAATTTCAGGATCAGGTAGAGGAGACGCTGTTAGCCCATAGCGACACAAGCATTGAGCGGGAGAAAATCACGGACTGGAATTTTGGCGACCTACCTGAAGCAGTGGATATCGAGAAAAGCGGTATTACCATGCAGGGTTACCCGGCGTTGCATGCAGTTAATGGCGATTGCAACATAAAGTTATTTGCCAGTGCAGTAGCTGCTGATGCAGCGATGCCTGCAGGATTACGATTGCTATTCAGGTATGTGCTACGAGACGAAATAAAATATTTACAACGAAAATTGCCCGGTATCGATGTATTGACCTTGCGATTTGCACCGTTTGGGAATAAGAAAATACTGATCGACGACATTATTGATGCATCGCTGGACCATGCGTTTATCAATAATGAACCGTGGCCACGGACACGTGAATCATTTCAGGAAAGACTGACGGTCAATCGCAAACAGTTAGTAACTATCGCTAACGAAATGTGTGAGGCAACAGCCGCTGCATTTGAGCAACATCGTCAGGTTGCCAAACGAATCGAAGGTTCTGTTTCGCTTAGTTGGGTTGAGGCAATTGGTGACATGAAAGATCAGATTGGCCAGTTGATTTATCCAGGCTTTGTGACCGCAACCGGACTTTCAAGACTCAAACGATTATCGGTTTACTTTCAGGCGATGGGTCGCAGGCTCGATGCGATTGATCAGTCCCCGGATAAAGACCGTCGTGCCCGAGCGGAGCTGCTCCCCATTTGGGAACAGTTCAAAGCCTTGCCGTCTACTCGTGATGATGATGCCGTTTATCGGCAGCAGCACAGTGATTTACGCTGGTCTTTTGAGGAGTTGCGAATATCCCTATTTGCGCAGGATCTTGGCACCACCGAGAAAGTATCGGTAGCTCGGCTTGAAAGCCGACTCAAAAAACTAACTAGCTGATAATAAAGCGGTATTTGTACTGAGCGAACAACGTTGGTTTGTTGTAATCAACTATTTGGCTACTAAACAGTAACACCACTTGCGGCCTTTAAAATCACGTCTAAACTCTAGTCACGGATAGAACAATTGTGGTTTGGGGTGTCAAATGAAAAAAGTAATCGCGGGCGTGTGCCTGATGATTGGATCCTTCGGCGCGGAGGCCGGTGGGCTCGACTTCGCCCTAAGCAATGAGACGGCTAATTTGTCTTTGTTGTTGAATCCTTATCAGTTCTATCAAGGCGGTGGTTCGGAGCTCGCAATAGGGGCGTTTATCAGCGAGCAAGGCGATAAACTCGCTCACGCAACGCTGATGGCACGCGGTTATCGTCAGGTTGACGGGCAGCAATACAGCGTCGGTGCAGGCATGAAGGCTATTGGAGGCGATATCGCCATTCCTGCTGTCGGCGCGGAACCGGAAACCGACGAATCGGTTGGTGCGGTGGCTTTGGGTTTTCAAGTGGGTGTTTTACTGGCGTCAAGCAGGCACAATCCGATCGAGCTTGCATTTGAGGGCTATCTTGCACCGAGCATAACCAGTTTTTCAGATGCAGAGCGTTACGCTGAACTTGGTGCTCGCATTCAGATCGATGTAATTCCTCAGGCTCGTGCTTACGTAGGGTATAGACGCATGCGTTTTGATACCAACGACTACGATGACGTCAGGCTCGACCGCAGTGTTCATATTGGTATCAAGCTGACTTTTTAAAAGTCTTGTCAGCAATTGACGAGCTACTGGATGTTATGTCCCGGCTGCGCAATCCCGAAACCGGGTGTGCATGGGACATAAAGCAGACTTTCACCAGTATTGCCCCGTATACGATTGAAGAAGCCTACGAAGTTGCTGATGCCATAGCGCGCAACAGCATGCCCGATTTGCAAGATGAGCTGGGTGACCTGCTGTTGCAGGTTGTATTTCATGCGCAAATGGCCAAAGAACAAAATGCGTTCGTATTCGAGGACGTGGCCAACAACATCGTTGCCAAACTCATACGGCGTCACCCCCATGTGTTTGGTGACGGCAGCATATCGGATGCCGAAGAAGTAAAAGCGATATGGGAGGCAGAAAAGGCACGGGAACGATCTGAAAAATCAGCAAGCGGAGATCAATCCGCATTAGCTGGTATTGCGATTGCGCTTCCGGCACTGATGCGAGCCGAAAAAATTCAGTCCCGAGCGGCGCGTGTGGGTTTTGACTGGCCTGATGTAAGCCCGGTATGGGATAAGCTATCCGAAGAAATTAAAGAAGTTCACGAGGCGGTGGACAACAAAGATGCGCTGGCCATTGAAGATGAGCTTGGTGATCTTTTGTTCACGGTGGTTAATTTGGCCAGACACCTTAAGGTCGATCCTGAAAGCGCTTTGACAAACGCGAACGCCAAGTTTGAAAAACGTTTTAGGCGAGTAGAGGAATTAGCTGACTCGGAACAACAATCCATGAGTGATATGGGTTTGCCAGCTCTCGATGCGTTGTGGGAGAAAGCGAAAGTGGACAGTGAGTAGCACGATAAGATCAGCTTCGGCAGCCGATGCATTGAGTTTGCTGAATATTTACAAGCCTATCGTGGAAAACACCACCGTGTCGTTTGAATTGCGTGTTCCTGCGGTAGAGGAGTTTGCGAAACGTATTGAGAAGTCGGTTAGCTCTCACGAATGGTTGGTGCTCGATGATAATGGCGTGCTTTGCGGATATGCGTACGGTACGGAGCATCGCGCCAGAGAGGCTTATCAATATTCGGTTGAAACGTCTGTTTATGTTCATCCGGAGTACAGACAAAAAGGCGTTGGTGAAAAGTTATACTCAGAGTTATTGTATCGACTGGCACAAGCAGGCTTTCATCGTGCGTTTGCAGGAATCGCGTTACCCAATCCAGGCAGTATTGCCATACACAGCAAGCTGGGTTTTACAGAAATTGGTGTATTTAAAGAGATCGGATACAAATTCAATTCGTGGCACGATGTATCCTGGTGGCAGAGACGCTTGTAAAAAAGTTAGCCCGATTAGTTAACCCTTTAAGCTTGACCATACCGGTTTTCTGCGTACCGTGCTTCTAATGTAGCGCGAAGGGTCAAATGGAGTGATGTCGATTTCATTTTTCTCCCCACTTATTTGTTCGGCTATCAGCTTCCCTGTGATGGGTCCGGTCATAAGACCAATGTGTTGATGGCCGAACGCAACCCATACATTACTGTGATCAGGCACTTTGCCGATGGCTGGTTTACTGTCGGGCAGGGTCGGTCGGTTCCCTTGCCAGATAGGGTCGCTGGTTTGTTCTCCGAGATCGATCGCCTCTTTGATAGATGGCAGCACCTGGTTTAGCTGTGCATGGTTTGGTTTTGCATCCCTGTGATCAAGATCGACGCCGGTAGTAACGCGTAAACCCATTTCCATTGGGCTCATAATAAAGCCGGATTGCACATCGAAAACAGAACGGCCAAGACTGGCACCGTTCAGCAAGTGGTAGTGTGCATGGTATCCGCGTTCCACCCCAAGTAGTACTGAGTAATTTAATAACGCCAGAACATCACCGCTCCATGGGCCGGCTGCCACGAGCAATTGATCAGACTCAAGCACTCCGCTCGATGAGCGACAGATGACACGATCACCTCTGGATTCAATTGCATTGATTTCGGCGTTAATTATTTTTCCACCATCTGCAACAAATTGTTCGGCGTATTCTGTTATCAAAGCGCCGGGGTTGTTAACGCTGGCAGCACCTGAGAGTAGATAGCCGGACGAGTAAATTGGTTTTAATGAGGGTTCAAGCTCACGCAGTTCATCTGCATTAAATTTCTGGCCAGGTATGTTGAATCGTCGAAGTTGCTTGGCATCGTAAGAGTTGTCATCAAATCCCGGTTCTTTTCGATAAACGCGAAGCCATCCAGCTTCGGTGAGTCGGTGAGAGTTTCCGACTCGTTGCATAAACGCTTTATGTTCTTGTAAAGACACTGAAGTCAGTGAGTACAATGCTTCAGAGGTTTTGTCAGATTGACGTGTTTTACTGGCTTGCAGAAATTGAAGAGCCCATGGCAGGTTTTTCAGTATATGTTTCAGGTTATAGCGCAGTTGAGGTTTGTCATTTTTCAGCAGAGAAGCCAGCGACTTGTGCATAGCCGGGCTGTTCAACGCCACCATAGAACCGCTGTTGATTATCCCCGCGTTCCCATAAGATGTTTCTCTGCCGGGAGCTTTGCGGTCGATCAGTGTGACATCCCAGCCGCGTTGTTGCAGATGAAGTGCGCTGGATACTCCAATGGAGCCGGCACCTATAACGCTTACTGACTTTGACATGATTGAACGATGACCTAATAAATTAGTACACCGATAGTAAACAAATGTGCGAACGGATCCAAGCACCGTGGGTGCATGAGGGCTAATTAGTGGAAGTGGTCAGATGCAAACGGACAGTGTTGCTCGCTGTCGAAAGCTAAGTCGGATGTCAGGTAATCGGAGTGGGTAGATCGTTATGCAAGTCTGAAAACAAATTTAATTTACAGCACCTCAGCATTTGCTGAGGTGCTGTCTGAATCGCTAAAGAAGGATATTCTTGGAACAGTCTATTGTTCGTGTTGCTCAGCCAGTACCGTTGTTGGACGATTCTTCAATGCCTTAACCAACGTGTTTTTGGCCATCAAGCCGGCAATTAGATTTTTGTTGTGCTTGTAAACGTCCTTTCGTCTGTTCAGCTTGCCTTTTTCATCTACCCACGCCGTGAAATAGCTGATGTGTGTAGGTGTCTTGTCATTTAGTTTGACTCGCGTCGTTTTGGTTTTCGCTAGCAAGTTATCGGTTTCATCCTGTGATTTACCGTCCAGCTGCAGTAAAAGGCTTCCCAGACGAAACGGGTCGCTCAAGCGAATGCAACCATGACTATAAGCGCGGTCCGTTTTTGCGAACAGGCTCTTTGCTTGAGTGTCGTGCATATAAACAGCGTGCTTGTTAGGCATCAGAATTTTTAATTGTCCTAACGCGTTATCCTTGCCAGCGCGTTGTCGCAGCACATACGGGAATGGCTTCTTGTGATAATCATCGCGAGTCACCGATGAGCGAGCAACCTTCTTGAGATTGCCGTTTACCCATTGAAAATATTCCATGCCTTCTGAATCGAGATAGCCCGGATTTTTCAATTCAAGTGGAATCAACTCGTTGTTGGTGATACTTGCTGGTACTATCCATGTTGGAGCGACCTCTACAAACTGAGCTCCTTGGCTGAATGTGGGTGTTTGGTGTTCCGTGGAACCGACAACAACGGGCATATCAGCAATCTTCTGCCCTCCGTTGATCATCGTTAGATTGTAAGCAGGCACGTTAACTAAAATATGTCTATCGCCTAGTTCGCGTGGCATCCAGCGCCATCGTTCCAGATTCATGGCGACTTCCTGGATATCTTTATCTATTGTGCTGTTCAGGGCAATGACAGTGGATTCGGTCAATTCCCCTGTTTCAGCAATACCATTGCGCGCTTGTACGGCTTTTAATGCCATCTCAACATCGCTGCCAAAGTAGGTGCTGAGTGGCTTATTGCTATCCAGATCACCTGTTTCAATTAAACGCGAGCGTAATTCAATAATTGAAGCATGCTCGCTACCCAGTGCTAGTCCTTCTGTATATTGAACCGCAGTCCGCATAACCCCGGCATCTCGTTCTTTGAGCAGTTCGCGCATGTGACCAACGAGTCTGGTGTATTCCGGGGACGAGGGCGTCAGCTCAGTCAGTATTTCGTCAACTGTGGCGCTTCGGTTTTGCAGACGTGCGATCAACTCTTCTGTATTCACTGCAGGTGCGGCGCGATGTAGATTTCTCTGCGTCTTCTGTGCATCAAGCACGCCTCTGCCCAGGTCGCGTGAAATTAGCGCAAACGCCTTATAGAGTTTGGTTTCCAGAGCTTTACGCTCTTGTGTAACTGACGCAGATAAAAAGGCACCAGAATTTTCATTATTTGTCACGAAAGAATTCAGATCCTGTTCTACACTGGATATCTCGTACGAAGCGGGGTTAAGACCGTGGAGTACAGAATCGCGGATTGCGCTGATCAGATCGTTAGTATTCCTGGTCACCCCATTTTGGGTGAACCAGACACTCATGGTCGATTGTTCGGCGGTTGATGCAACGTTTTGAGCACCATTCAAATCGTTTGCATTTAAATTCGTATATGCCGTTGCAGGTGCTACCATCATTAAGGCAGCCAGCAACCGGGCGGTGTTGATTCGATAATTGAAGTACATGTCCGATTTCTTTTGTTGTAGTTATTGGATCGGTTTGTCGGAGCCGCAATCAAGTGTTTTTGTGCTGATTGAATATCTGGCGGTAACATGGGGAGCGTCATATACGTGAATTCCTTGATATTCCCTGTGTAAACATGCGATGTAACGAGCAATTGGTTTGGCATGGTTTTTCCTTTTTTTTGGGCATGCCCGCAACTTTTTGCGGAACTGTGAAACACAATTTGGAGTAGTCAGAAATGGCCAAATTAGGTAATAAGCGATTGATTTCTACGGGAGTTCCGATGCTGGTTTGCGGTCTTTTTGCCGTAGATGCGTCGGCGCAAAGCAAGCCGATGGTCGCCGAGATTCTGCCGCCAGCAAAAAGCGGAGAGTGTTACGCGAAGGTTAGTGTTCCGGCCAAATACCGGACCGAAATGGTTGATGTACTGCTCAAAGAGCCAACGGAGCGGTACCAGATTACACCGGCAAAATTTGAAAACCGTAGCAAGCAAGTCAAAACCAGAGAGGCTTCCAGCACGCTTAAGGCAATACAGCCAGTGCTTGAAGTGGAAAAAGACAAATTTTTGGTAGCGCCTGCCAGCACGCGTTGGGTTCGTGATTCATTGAAAGGGAAAATTCCTCTCAGTGAAGGTGAAAAGCGCGATTTAAGCCTTGCAGGTGTAAAGATTGAGGAAGTGCCGGTAGGCAGTTGCTTGTACGAGCACTACCGAGAGGCGACCATTAAGAAAGTGCCTAATCAGGTACTGATCAGTGAAGCGACAGAGAAATTGTCAACCGTCCCTGCAAAATACCGTAAGGGTACTGAGAGTGTGCTCGTTAAGCCAGCTTACAAACGGTTGATTGAAGTGCCAGCGGTATTCAAGAAAAAGCAGAATCGGGTATTGGTTGAAGCTGCACATTCAGTTTGGCAGAAGGGTGAAGGCCCTATCATGAAAATCGATAACACTACTGGCGAAATCATGTGTCGTATCGATATACCCGCGAAGTATGAAACCGTCGATGTCGATATTGTTGGTACTGCACCATTGGTCACCAGTGTGACTGAGAAAGCCGTGTATAAAACAATCAATATCGAAAAACTTGATGCAGACGCTGTTGAGAAGCGTGAGCCGGTTGCAGCGCAGTTCAAAACCATGAACAAAGAACAGACACAAGCTCCCGGTGCCTTCACCTGGACTACGTCGAAAAAAGGTTCAGCTGCAGATGGCGTTCACACTGGCAGAGTCGTGTGTAATCAGGCGATACCAGCAAAAGAAATTGCGTATGAAAGAACGGTTGTTAAAACAGCAGGTCGTTTTGAACGAGCCAAAGTTGAAGAAACCTTCGAAAATGTTAGCGTAACGGAATTGGTTTCAGATGCACGAAGCGTGAAGATTCCGGTTCCGGGTGTAAACAGCAAGGTTGAACGTCGCGTAAAAGTTGAAGACTCTCGCTTTGAATGGCAAGCGGTGCTTTGTGAAACCAACACCAATGGCGATATCATTAGTCGCATTCAAACTGCACTGAAAGATGAAGGCTTTTCACCCGGTACGATCGACGGTGTATTGGGTCAAAGCACGCTAACGGCACTAGAGAAGTATCAGCAGAAGAACAAGCTGGCCGAAGGTGGTGTAACGATGGAATCCATCAAGGCGCTAGGTGTTGAACTCTAGTTTCAACATGCCATAACAACAAAAAAGGCGTCTTCGGACGCCTTTTTTGTTTTCGCTGTTGGCATATCACTGATATTGCCAGTATTTTCGAATAAATCCACTGTGTTGGTTAGTTCGTACTAGTCCATACCAAGCCAATTTTTTCCTCTTTGGCTTATCATTTATAAAAGCTCAGTTAAACGCTTACGGACTTGTTATGACTAAAACCAGCTTCTTTCTTTTCGCCCTGGTAGCCAGCTTCTCGCACACTACCAATGCAAATGTGTCGATCACCTTTATGGAAGGTGCGCCAAAAGACAGGTTTGTAATCAGCAATGCAGGTGAGTGCCTGTTGCAGAGCCTGGTTGTCAAGATTGATCTGCGTAAAAGCCAGGGCAAGTTGATTTTCGATACGACTGCTGCTGGGGAAGGTGTGGAAGTATTCCAGCCGTTTGAAACAAGCGATGGCAAAATCACATTGATTGGAGCTGAACGGGTACAAGATGGGCAGACCTCTCTCGATTTGGCGATAGATCAGTTAGCGCCGAGCAAGTCAGTCAGTTTTACGATCGATGTTGATGACACATTGCAGAACAGCGAACTCGGGAACATTCGCGTATCACGTGCAGAAATTCAAGGTGGTGCAGTGGAGATCAGCTTGAATGGCAGTGCGCCCTCCAATGCTCTGTTTGGCAGCGATGCAAAAGCGCTTGTCTCTATGCCTGATTGCTAAGTGCAAGCCATTCAAGACTAATATTAAACCTAGATTAACAGTTTGAGTTTTTCCAGATAAGCAAGTTCGTCGGGCTCACGTTGAGCCCGTTGAGCATCCCATAAAAATTCACCAAGACATTCAATCATTAAATGCTCAACGGTGTGCCCGTCGCCGTGTTTCATTAATAGCGATCGAGTTACTGCGGCAATGCCTTTTGGCCGATCAGTTCCGACCTGTTCGCGTAACGCCAGGTGCAAGCTCAGATGCAAGAATGGATTTAGCTCACCGTGCTCCGGTGTGAAATCTTTGTCGATAGCATCCGGGTTTTCGATAAGTCCGTGATACTCGGGATGATCTCTCAGCAGCGATACAATTTGTTTCTCCATCGGCTCGAGCGTCTCGTTATCCAAGTGCTTTTTCCACGCGCTGAAGAACATTTCCCGCATGCGAGTTCTATCTTGCGTAAAGATCATGATCAGCTGGTTCCTTCTTTTGCCGTGTGGGCGGATTGATGCTCAACTAGCGGCATAACCTGCTTTGCAGTCGTTGACTGATCAATCATGTTTTTTAGAGCTAATAGTAATCCCAGACCGATAAATGCCCCGGGTGGAAGCAGGGCCAACAGTAAGCCATGTCGAGCATCGAATACCTGTATTGTCAGTGTGCGTGCCGATTCGCCAAACAAAAAAGCACTGTCTGCCAAAACACTTCCCTGGCCAATGAATTCGCGCACCGCACCCAACAAAACCAGTACCGCAAGAAAGCCCAGACCCATTGCGATTGCGTCAGTTGCGGCAAACTTTACCGTTTCTCTCGAAGCATAGCTTTCCGCCCTCCCAAGGATAAGGCAGTTAGTTACTATGAGCGGCAGAAAAATCCCAAGCGTAATAAACAATTCGGGTAGCCATGCCTGCATTAGTAATTCGATAACAGAAACCGTGGAAGCAATCAGCAATACATACAGTGGTATGCGAATGGCTGGTTTGATGATTGAACGAAACACAGATACCAATGTGTTCGAGACCAGCAGTGTGAGGATTGTGGCAAGACCAAGCGCTAAACCATTAATGGTTGTGTTGCTGACAGCAAGCAACGGGCACAGGCCGAGCAGTTTAACCAGACCAGGATTTTCGACCCACAGACCGTCTTTAATCAGTCGCGAATAAGCTGTTTTATCTTCTATCGTTTTGTCGGTCACGATGTTTGTCATTCTATTTGGCCGTATCTCCGCTTTGCCTGTACACGCTCTGTTGGTTGTCCAGATACCATTGTGCCACTTTATAAACTGATTGTATGACCGCACGTGGCGTAATGGTGGCTCCGGTGAACTGGTCGAACTGTCCGCCATCTTTCTTGACTTGCCAATCCTTTGCTTGCATCAGACGCGCTGGTAAGCCATTAAAAGAGTGAATCCAGTTAGATTTACGTTTGTCGATATCGTCTCCAAGTCCCGGTGTCTCCCGATGACCAGTGACCCTTACTGCCAATACCTCGCCTTCGACACTGATGCCGATCAGTAGATTGATATCACCGTTGTATCCGTCAGGTGCAATGGCTGTTATGACAGCAGCAACGGGTTTGTTGTTCTGCATTGCGCGATAAACTGGAAGAGCCCGATCACTGCCTAACGCGGGGTGGGACAGCATGATACTGTCGCTTGCCGGATTATTGTTATAACTGCCCGGAGTCAGCAGTTCCGCTAGATGTTCTGATAGTTGCTGTTGATTTGTTTTATCTATATGTGGCTTTGTAAACAGAAAAACGAAAATAATAACGAGTAGCGCGATGACGGCGCCACTGCCAAGAATAAGACCGTTTTTGAGTTCTTCCTTGTTCATGGTGTTAGTCAGGGCGGCGGTCGAGATAGTCAATCAAGGGCACACAAAGATTCATTAACAGTATGGCAAATGCAATTCCCTCAGGATAACCACCAAATTCCCGGATTGTAAAAGTCAGCGCGCCGACACCCGAACCGAAAATCAACCTGCCTCGATTACTTGCGGCGGCGGTTACCGGGTCGGTTGCAATAAAAAAAGCCCCGAGTATTAGTGCACCGGAAAACACCAATTGATAAAGGGGAATCTGGCTTTGCCCCAGTAGCAGAGTCAGCAGAGTGAAGCTTGTAACAACTGCTACAGGAATATGCCATTGAATAACTTTTTTATACAGTAAAAATAATCCACCGAGAAGAAAAGCCAGATTAATCCATAACCAGCCAGATGCTGAGAATGCCAGACTTAGTGCAGTGCTATTGCCATTATCATCAAGCGATTGTAAACGCCACACGCGTACTTGCTCCAGTGGTGTTGCAGCAGTGACGCCATCCCAAACCTTGTTTGAGCCAATATCCGTTTGCCCCATACCCAATTTGGCTTCTATCAAGGATACAAACCCGGCACTATGTAATTCACCCGGCGCGAACCACAGTGTCATGTTTTGCGGAAACGAAATCATCAAAGCGGCGTATCCGACCATAGCAGGATTAAACGGATTATTGCCAAGCCCTCCATACACCTGTTTGCCTAACATCACCATGATGAACACACCCACTAGCAGCTGCCAAAACGGCAAGCCTGGCGGTACCGCCAGTGCAAGTAATACCGCTGCGACGGTAATACTGCCATCTTGTACTGCGGGCCAGCCCCTGGCTCCTCTTAACTTGACCGCCAGTAGTTCAAACACCACGGCGCTAAACATAGCCACCAGTGCATTAATCACTACTATCGGGCTAATTACATATGAATAAACAGCGATGCCGGGCACTAGCGCAGCAAGCACCAACAGCATGATGTTGGATGTGTTTCTGGTGGGTGCAGTAACAGCTTGTTTGTCGAGAATAATCCGTGTCATCTGGATTGCTTTGGCTGACGCTTTGCGCGTGCCCTGGCCAGCGCTGCTTTAATTTCTTCACGATCAGGTTCGCTGCTGGATTGAATGGTTTTCTTGCGTTCTTCAATGGCACGCTTTCTTGCCAACGCCCGTTGTTCCAGTCGATGTTCTCTTTCAGTAAAACGCTGCTCGGCAGCGACAGCCTTTAGTTCTAAAGTGTCTCTAAAACGCGCTTGAGATTTTGCGTATCGAAAAGTTTCCGTCAGTTTGATAGATGATGGGCAAACCAGATCACAACACCCACACTCGATACATGCATCAAGCTGAAACTGCTTACAGCCGTTCAAATCATCCGCCATTGCATGCCAGTGCAGTTGTTGAGGCAATAGTCTGGCTGGGCACACATCAGCGCATTGACCACAGCGTATACAGGCTTGTGCATCAGTGATTTCAACCCTTGGTTCGGCAAGAATGCAGTTGGTGTGCGCCGTTATGGGTACCGAGAGATTTTGTAGATCGAATCCGCTGAGTGGTCCGCCCGCGCGAATACGATGATCGTTAACAACCGAGTTGTTTCCCGTGCTGTGTAAAATAAAATTGACTGTTGTGCCAAACCGTACGCGCACATTGCAAGGGTTTGGCATGGATTGGCCACCGAGCGATAACACACGAGAGTCGAGCGGTGCATTGTCAAGTGCATGCCACAACGCTAAAGCTGTTGCGATATTAATGCAGACAACACCATGGTCGGTTGGTTTTTGATTGTGAGGGATGTATTTGCCGGTTACGCACTCAATTAGGGGACTCTCAGCTCCGGTGGGGTAGCGAGTTGGAATGATCATCAGTTGTGCGGCTGTGGGCTTGTCTTTTAGTGCACTTTGCAAATTTTCAATGGCTGCAGGCTTGGAATCTTCAATAGCCACTATGCACTGATCGCATTGTGATAATTGGACTGCAGCGTCAATGCCTTTGACAATATCAATCGCATCGCTTTGTATCAATGCTTCATCGCACGAAATTTCCGGTTCACATTCGGCGGCGTTGATAATCAAAGTTTTAACAGGTGTGGTATTTCCCAGTAACTTTTCAGCTGTAGGGAATCCCGCACCACCTAAACCTGACAACGCAAACTGATCAACCAGTTGTTGCATCTGAGATTGTTTGCCAGATGAACGTAGTTTGATCAGCCTGCTCAGATTATCGCTGGCGCCGCCGAGCTCTTGTGGGTTATCTGATGCGCTCGGGTTGCCGCGCTTATCTTCGCCATCGCAGTGCAGAACAATAGCGTTGACAGCTAGTGTATCCGGGTGGATTGTGGCATGTGGCTTAATCGCTTTAATTTTGCCGGATGTTGGTGCAACAACACCTGCTGCCAGTAACTGACCACGTCGTACCGAGTCACCCACTGCAACGGTTGGCGTCAGTGACTGCTTTGCATAGTTAATAAGCGGAATAATCAAGTAGGGTGGTAGTGGGGGTTCAACAATACTCTCACCCAGTGCCCGTTTATTCGGGTTCAGTGGCAATCCGCCATGAAAAGAGAAGGGCGGTTGTTGGTTGTGGAAACCTAAGCGCGTTGCGAGTGTGTTGAGTAAAGTGTTCACGTCGCCAATGTTACGCAGGACGCGGCCATTGCCAGTCGGCTGCGGTTTGTTGTGGTGTCAGTAACTCAATACAGTCGACAGGGCAAGGCGGTAAGCATAATTCACAACCCGTACACTCATTTTGGATAACCGTGTGCATCAGTTTTGATGCACCAACAATGGCATCCACCGGGCAAGCTTGTATGCAGAGCGTGCAACCGATACACACCGACTCATCAATAATTGCAACCAGTGGCGGCTTAACAACACCACATTCATTGTTCAGTGGTATTACTGGTGTGCCCAATAAGTTTGACAAGTCCGTAATCGTCTTATCACCACCCGGAGGGCATCGGTTTATCTGTTCGTTCTGTTCAATGATGGCGCTGGCATATGGTCGACAGCCAGGGTAGCCACATTGCGCACACTGCGTTTGCGGCAGCACAGCATTCACCTGTTCTATCATTGCCGATGTATTGTTTTTGTCTGTACTTGTGTTGGTGCGTGATAATCGAGCGAGCAATGCACCTGTTGCAATCAAAGCAAATACAACCAGCAAAAAAGGAATGACAAAGCTCATTGTGTTCAAGCCAAACCCGTGAATCCCATAAAAGCCAGTGACATAATGCCTGCGGTAATCAGTCCAATAGCATTACCCTTGAACGCAGGTGGCACATTAGCCCCGGCCAGGCGTTGACGAAGCAGCGAGAACAAGATGAGCACCAGCGTAAAACCAGCTGCTGCACCAAAGCCAAAAACCACAGCTTCAATTAATGAGTCGTGCTGACGCGCACTGAGTAAGGCCACGCCCAGCACGGCGCAATTGGTGGTAATGAGTGGAAGATACAAACCCAGTACTCTGTGTAGCATGGGGCTGCGCTGACGAATGATGATTTCGGTGAATTGCACTACAAGCGCAATTATCAAAATAAAACTGATCGTCCGCAAGTAGCCGAGCTCAAATGGCACCAGTAACCATTGATTGATTATGTAACTCAACGCCGATGCAAGCGTAAGCACGAAGCTTGTGGCCATACCCATACCCAATGCACTTTCGAGCGTACGAGACACACCCATAAACGGACACAAGCCGAGAAACTGCGTTAACACAAAGTTGTTGACCAGCACAGTGGTCAGCAGAATAAGTGCCCACTCATTCATAGCAGTGCTTGGTCACGCGGGAGTGCACTACTTGGCTCGCATACCCGCATATGCACCATCGTCTGGGGATAGAATAAACAAATCCTTGCCGCCCGGACCTGCCGCCAACACCATGCCCGATGACAACCCGAAGCGCATCTTTCTTGGTTTCAGGTTGGCCACCATAATGGTTTGTCTGCCAACAAGGTCTGCTGGTTCGTATGCGGCTTTGATTCCGGCAAAAACAGTCCGAGTCTCCAGGCCGATGTCTAATGTAAGCTCAATCAGTTTGTCAGCACCCTCAACCGGCTGAGCGTTGACAATTATTGCAACGCGTAAGTCGATCTTTTCAAAATCGCTGATATCAATTTCCGGTTTGATTGCGTCGAAAGATGCAGCGTTTGCGGGCACGGCCTTGTTTGCTATGCTCGCGTTCTGTTTTTCTGTTGCTGCCATGAGCTTTTCTACCTGCGATGTTTCAATGCGCGTCATTAGCGGTTTGAATTTTTCTATCTTGTGATTGACCAATGGCGATTCGAGCGCCGCCATCGTAAGCTCTGTGTTCAGAAACTGTTCTGTTTTTTGCGCTAACTGAGGAACAACAGGGCTGAGGTAAGTCATGATGATGCGAAAGTAGTTAAGCCCGACAGTGCATATGGCCTGCACCTCATCGCGGTTTGCTTCTTCCTTGATTTTCACCCAGGGTTCAGCATCATTAATGTAGGTGTTGGCATGTTCTGCCAGCAACATGATTTCGCGCATGGCTTTGCCAAATTCACGCTGCTCATAATGTTCACAAATAATGGATTTTGCGCTGACAAGATTGTCGTAGTCGTCGATTAACGCGGCTGGGTACTCGGTGCTGAGCATGCCATCAAACTGTTTGGTTATAAATCCGGCACATCGACTGGCAATGTTAACCACTTTGCCGACCAGATCGGCATTTACGCGCGTAACGAAGTCGTCAAGGTTCAGATTCAGATCCGTGACACTGCTGTTTAGTTTGCACGCGAAGTAGTACCGCAAATATTCCGGTTCAAGATGTTCAAGCCAGGTGGCAGCGGAAACGAACGTACCACGTGACTTTGACATTTTGGCATCATCAAGCATTAAGAAGCCATGACAAAACACACCGGTTGGTTTGCGATAACCTGCACCTTGAAGCATGGCAGGCCAGAACAGACAGTGGAAGTTGATAATGTCTTTTCCGATAAAGTGGTACAGCTCAACATCGGAATCTGATTTCCAGGTGTCTTCATAATCTTCACCCGTGCGTTTGGCCAAATGTTTATGGCTGCCTATATAACCGATCGGTGCATCGAGCCAGACGTAAAAATATTTTCCCGGCGCATTCGGTATTTCAAAACCGAAGTAAGGTGCGTTACGCGATATATCCCAATTCTGTAATCCGCTGTCGAGCCACTCTCGTAGTTTGTTACCCACTTCGTCTTGTACGGCAGGACCGGCTGTCCATTGCTTCAACATGTCGCTGAATTCGCTGAGAGCGAAAAAGTGCTGTTCTGAATCTCGCAGCTCCGGCGCGGTGCCAGAGATTTGCGAAATCGGATCTTTTAATTCGGTAGCATCGTAGGTTGCACTGCACGATTCGCAGTTATCACCGTATTGATCTGCTGTGCCACAGTTAGGGCATACCCCCTTAACGTAGCGGTCTGGCAGAAACATATTTTCCTTTGCATCGTAGAGTTGCTTGATGGTTTTGCGAACAATGAGCCCCGCGCTGTCGAGCTTCTTGTAAACAAGCTCGGACATTTCGCGATTTTCCTCAGAGTGCGTGGTGTGGAAATTATCAGGCGAGAGCAGAAATCCGGCGATGTCTTTTTCATGGGATGCTTTAACTCGTTTAATCAGCTCTTCGGGCGTTATGCCTTCCTGCTGTGCCTTGAGCATGATCGGCGTGCCGTGAGCATCATCAGCCCATACCCACTGGCACTGATTACCCATCAGTCGCTGGTAGCGCACCCAGATATCGGTCTGGATGTACTCCAACAGGTGTCCGATGTGTAAATCGCCATTGGCATACGGCAGGGCGCTGGTGACCAGAATCTTTCGGCTCATACTCTCGTGTTCTTTTTTTAGCTAGGTTGTGTATAGTCGGGGGTTCGTTTACGTAGTCTAACAGCCCACCGTCATGGGAGCCACGCCACAATTATGTCTGAATTGACCCGCGAAAAAGTCGAGCAGGTGCTTGGCGAATTCATCGATCCGCATCTTGAGTCCAGTTTGCTCAAAGCCAAGACCGTCGATGACATCAAGATCGATGGAAATGAACTGTCTATTACGCTCTCCATGCCTTATCCGTGTGCGAGCTACAGCGAAGTCATGTGCGAGAAGTTGCACAACGAGCTGGTCGCCAAAACCGGTGCGAGTAACACAAACATTGATGTTCAGCAAAAAATCATTGCCCATTCGGTCCAGCATGGGGTCAAACGGCTCGACAATGTAAAGAACATCATCGCGGTCGCGTCCGGTAAGGGCGGTGTCGGCAAATCAACCACATCGGTTAATCTTGCGCTGGCACTCGCCGCAGAGGGTGCCTCGGTCGGGTTACTCGATGCTGATATTTACGGGCCCAGTCAACCGCGCATGATGGGGCTGTCAGGCCAACCCGAATCCACTGACGGCAAAACCCTTGAGCCGATGGAAAATTACGGTGTGCAAACCATGTCCATCGGATTCCTGGTCGATGAGGAGTCGCCGATGATCTGGCGTGGGCCCATGGTGACGCAGGCGCTCGAGCAGCTGCTTAACGATACTCGCTGGCGTGACCTTGATTATCTGCTGATTGACTTGCCACCGGGTACAGGTGACACCCAGTTAACACTTGCGCAAAAAGTACCGGTCAGTGGTGCAATTATCGTTACCACGCCGCAGGACATTGCTTTGCTTGATGCCCGCAAGGGCTTGAAGATGTTTGAAAAGGTCGATATCCCGATTCTAGGCATTGTTGAAAACATGTCTACACACATCTGTAGCCAGTGTTCGCATGAAGAACCGATCTTTGGAGAAGGCGGTGGTCGTTCCATGGCGGAAGAAGCTGGCGTTAATCTGCTCGGTTCGCTGCCGTTGGAGCTGCGGATAAGGCAGCAGGCAGACAGTGGTAAGCCTACCGTCGTTGCCGAGCCGGACTGCCGTGCCAGTGAAATCTATCGCGAGATTGCACGTAGCGCTGCGGCACGCCTGGCCAAGCAAGCAAAAGACTACAGTGCAAGCTTTCCAAACATTGTTATTCAAAGCACGTAAGCCTGAACCAAAGATCATGAGTTTGTATGAGCATTAAATCGGACAAGTGGATAAGGCGTGCTGCCGAATCCAGTGGCATGATTGAGCCGTTTGAATCGGGTCAGGTGCGTGTCGATGAGAACAACCAGCGCATTGTGTCCTACGGCACCTCCAGCTATGGCTACGATGTTCGCTGCGCAGATGAGTTCAAGATCTTCACCAACATCAATCATGCGGTAGTCGACCCCAAAGAGTTCGATCCGGATAGCTTTGTCGATTTGAAAGCCGACACCTGCATCATTCCTCCGAACTCTTTTGCTTTGGCTCGCACAGTTGAATATTTTCGTATTCCGCGCAGCATATTAACCATCTGCCTTGGAAAATCGACCTATGCCCGGTGCGGCATAATCGTTAATGTCACGCCGCTCGAGCCAGAATGGGAAGGTCATGTGACGCTCGAATTTTCAAACACCACACCACTGCCAGCAAAAATCTATGCCAACGAAGGCGTCGCGCAAATGTTGTTTTTTGAAAGTGATGAGGTGTGTGAGACCTCCTACGCAGACAGAGGTGGCAAGTATCAGGGGCAGCGCGGCGTTACCTTGCCGAAAACCTGATTTCGACGCTGTGCAGGCGTTACTGGCGTTCTGGGTGAATACTTTAGTACAAGCGCCGCGCATAAACATCTGCACAGGCAACGTGCACAAACGCTCGGCGTAAAGCGCTGCTTAAACCGCCCACATGGCACTTTTTTTGGTGCATATTTGCCAGCGACCCTAATCATTGCGTACAGTAGGGTCAGTGGATGAACAAAGCTACATAGAATCCAAATGATTGATTGTGATGGTTATCGCCTCAATGTCGGCATAATCCTGAGTAACGATAAGGGTCAGGTGTTCTGGGCCAGACGCGTCGGACAGGACGCGTGGCAATTTCCGCAAGGCGGTATCGACAAAGAAGAGACACCAGAGCAGGCGATGTATCGCGAGCTCAAAGAAGAGACCGGTCTGAACCCCACCGACGTCGATATTCTGGGTTGTACCGACGATTGGCTGAAGTATCGTCTGCCGAAGCGTTATGTGCGCCGGAACCAGACACCAGTGTGCATCGGGCAAAAACAAATCTGGTACATGCTACGTATGCTCGGTTCTGAATCTTCGGTCGATCTAAGCGTGTGTGAAAAGCCTGAATTCGACAGCTGGCGCTGGATTGACTATTGGGAACCCTCCAAGCGGGTGATCTTCTTCAAGCGTAAAGTCTACAAACGGGCATTAAAAGAGCTGGAGCCGCTGCTGGTCACCAGTTAGCCGGCGAAACGCTTACGCGCCAGTCATATCGGCCAGGGTTTTTCTGAATTTCTTCAAATCCATCGCGCCCACATATTTTTCAACAAACTCGCCGTTCTGATCGATCAGAAAAGCTGTAGGGGTGAATTGAATTTCCCCGAATGCCTCCGACACCCGCTTATCCAGGTCGAGCGCCACCAAAAACGGCCAGTTCTCATCCTGGCTAAGTTCAAGCACATCGGACGGGCGGTCGAACGGCATGGCAACAGCCACCATTTCGAAGCCTTTGGGCTTGAATTCTTCATATATGTCCGCCAGATGCGGCATCTCTTTCAAACAAATCGCACAGCTCGTGGACCAGAAACTCACGAGCAAAGGCTTGCCGAGCTTATCCAGTTTTAGCGGCGTTTGATTTTTCAGAGTTTTGAAGCTCACCAACGGTGCCGGACCCTCTATACCGGCATGGTTGCTGCACGCATTGAGCGTTACCGCCGCCATCAAAACCAGTGTTAATGGGATGTAACGGCTGTATATGTGGATTTTCGCCATTTCTGCAGGCTTCTCGGGCATGTGAATCGGGTGATTTTTACATAAACCGCGTCAATGCGTATGACGAAGGAATGACACGTCGAGTAGCTGACGCATTGGTTTTGTGAACCGTTTGGCAATGTGGTCTGTTGGTCATTTCTTAAGAAATTCGCCAATTGACCGACATTTTTAGTTAGCGCAGGGAGTAAGCCGAGTCAATGACCGACTTACTGCTTCTTAGATCTTGTTAAGCGACGTCGCTGGCAAGGAACGGAGAAATTTATGAGAAAGCTTCTCGGCACTCTTGCCTTGAGTTTGGGTTTATTCGCCAGTCACGCGCAAGCTGATGTGGCCAAGATGTATTACGGCATCGGGTTCACCGACGGAAAAATGGAGCTGACCAATGCCGGTGACAAAAGCCTTGGCACCATCAACGCAACTCTCGGGTTTCAGTTGCTGGACTTTGTCGGACTCGAACTTGAAGTAGGTGCGGCGTCAGATCAGGCAGGCAGCATCATCAGTGAACCTCTGGTGACTTATCAGGCTGCGCTGATTCGGCTCGGTTATCGCTGGGACCGCGCTGGCTTCTACCTGTTGGGCGGGCAAGCACGACTCGACATCGACAAAAGCCTGAACTCCACCGATGCAGGTACAGCAGTGGGTTTGGGTATCAACCTGTTTGGTAGCGAAACCACCTCCTTGAATCTACACGTGCTCGACATTGATGACGGCACATTCACTACAGCCAGCATTGGCTTTCAATATTACTTTGGCGGCTTCCGATAGGACTTAGACGTTATGCGAGCGGTGGCATTAAGGACAAAGAACATGAAGAAAATTGGTATTTTATTGATCGCCAGTGCATTGGTGTTAAGTGCATGTGGTAAGCGCAGTGAAGAAAGCGCGGCGACCCAGGGTCCAACTGGATTCAACGCTCAGGGTGAGCCGATTGGTGGTACTGGCACGGAAGAGCCCGGGCTTGGTTCTGCCATTGGTCAGGAATTGACGGTTCGGGTTACCACGGATACTCCAAGTGTTGAAGCTGGTACCGATGCGATAACCACGTTTACCGCTTCAGTAACCGATTCAAACAATCTGCCTGTGGTCGAAATGCCAATTGCATTTTCATCTACTGGCGGTCAGTTTAAATCGGCTCAATCGATTACCAACGAAAATGGTGAGGCTGTTGCAGAGCTCTCGGTCAGAGGTCACGCTGCCAATCAGGACATTTTTGTAAAAGCCGTTGCTGGCAACTTTGACGGTTCAGCCCGGGTAGTGGCTGAAGGCTCCACGCTTGAAGTTAGCGGGGACGAAACAGTGGTGCCCGGTAACGATGTAACTATACAAGCTACATTAACTGCAGGTGACGGCAAGACACCGCTATCAAATGAAATTGTTAACATCAGCTCTTCTGCTGGAAACACGCTCAGCACAACAGCTGGCCTGACTGACCCACAAGGTCAGGTTGAAGTGGTTGTTGGAAGTGCAAATGGTGGAGACACCATTACATTTTCTGCATTGCCAGATGCTGCCGGCACGGCAACAGTAAGCAAGCAGCACGCGTTTTCTGTATCAGATGATCAATTGAAATTTGCTGATGACGCTTCAACCGAGCTACGCGTTAATGCACAACATAGCTTTGTTGTTAACTGGAGCTTAAATGGCACGCCAATCTCAGGACAGGCATTGTCCTTCACTATTACTGCAGGCCAGATCGTTGGCCCGTCGGTAATCAATACTGACGGCGCAGGTAACGCTGAAGTTAAAGTCCTGTCCAGTATTGCCGGTGAAGTCACCCTGTATGTCGAAGCGACAGATGGCAGTGTGATCAACAAGCATGTTTTTAACTTTGTTGGTGATACACCAGCAAATATTGAGCTTGCCACAACTTCCAGCCGCGTTAACACAAGAGACAAGGCAAACATTGTTGCCAACGTCAGAGACGCAAATGGTAACCCTGTAAAGAACACCATGGTTGTTTTCTCAAGCGCCAACCTGAAAGGTGGTCAGCTGAGCTCCACGACCAGTGAAACAAACACCAGTGGCGAGGCCGAAGTAACTTTCACTGCCGGAAACAATGCGACCGAAGCCGATGAAATCATCATCGTTGCTGAAGTGGCAGGTACCAGCATCAACAGCGTTGTCAACCTGACTGTGGTTGAGCCGGTATTGAACGTCACAATCGGTACTTCAAACGAGCTGAAAGATCACGGTGAAGAAACTCAATATGCTATGACCTATGTTGTGCAGGTTGCTGACGGTGGTGGTCAGGCACTGTCCGATGCGACTGTTCAATTGTCTATTGAACCGGTTACTTACTGGAAAGGACGTTTGGCGCTGCTGGATGATTTCGGCCTCCTGCCTTCAGACTATTCAAACGTGCCGGGTTGGTCGATTGACCAGTGGGTAGCAGATCATTGGGGTAAGCATCCGGACACGACTGAAGAATGCGAAAGTGAAGACACAAACGGAAACCGTATTCTGGATGCTGGTGAAGACATTAATGGAAATGGTTCGCTGGACCCGCAAGATCCTGCGCTGCTAATTCCAACAGAAACAGAAGGGCTTGCGACATTGGAAGGCAACGGTTTGCTAACCACTGATACAACAGGTTCTGGATATTTCAGAGTCGTTTATCCGGTAACCAATGCCTGGTGGTCAAACGTGCGCGTAGTTGCGCGTGCACAAGCACTGGGTGTGGAATCGACCGATTCCATAGTGCTGCGTATGCCAGTGGCTGCAGATGAGGTAGTAGGTACGAACCCGAATCCTGCAAACCTGTACAGCCCGTATGGCAATGAGCAAGATTGCACCGACCCAGGCTAGTGAAGTCGATATCTCAGTGCGGCATATTGGCCGCACTTAACTCAATCATGACGATTGGCGATTCAGATAAACAAGGCGTACACAGTGTTTAAAAGTGATTCAAATCCGTCAAAATCCGATTCCGATGAAAACGGTGTTTTAGTTCTGGCTGCCGCCGGTTCTGTTAGTCCGGTTAGCGAACTGAATGCGGTCAATCGAGCTGCGTTGTGCAAGTCTGCAACGGTGGTACACGTTCAACGAAACGATCAGCTAAAGCCTGAAGGTGCAAACCGATGGTTGATGTATCTGGCTGAGGGTTCGTTGACCTTGTATGACGGTAAAGATGAAGTTGGAAGTATTTCTGCGAAGACGCCCGAGGCCTTGCAACCACTGTTTCAGGACAAGTCTGCGTATCAGCTGGCTAAAACCCAGACGGTTGCGAAAGTTGTCAAGTTTGGTCGCGAACAACTGGATATTCTGCTGCGCGAACAGCAAAAGAACGCGATCAGTGTGCTGGATATTCAAGTTACCGAAAAAGACAATCTGGTTTTTGATTCTGTTGTTGAAGAAATGAAAAGCAACCGAATCGCGCTGGCCAGTTTCGGCGAAACGGCGGCGAAAATTCTTACGTCTCAGTCGCAAGTTGGCGGAATTCCGGAGCTGGCGGAAATTATTCAATCAGACCCTGGTTTGTCGGCAAATATCGTTCATTCTGCAAACAAGACTGAAGGCGGCGCAGGTGATTCTATTACCAGTATCCGTGGCGCGATATCCCGTTTGGGTGTAGAGGCAACGCAGCGCAGTATTGAAGAGCTGCTGCGAGCGAATACCGTTGTACCTGCAAATGAAGTGATCGAACGACGCTTTCGTCGTTACACTCAACGTGTGGCGCTATCAACTGCACTTGTGCAGGTGCTGGCAAAAGAAGTACCCGAATTAAAAGCCGATGTTGCCATACTGGTTGCCTTGGTCGCCGATATCGGTGAACTGCTTGTTATTACTCATGCCAACAAGTTTGCAGATCAGTTTGCGGACGATGCTGAGCTGGACGGTGTGGTAGCGAATTTACGTACAATACTCAGTAGCTGGCTGTTGAGTAACTGGGATTTTCCGGAAGAGTTTATTGACGCTGCGAACATTGCACGTGACTGGTATCGTAATCACACCGGTGAGATTAACTACACTGATTTGGTAACAGCCTCTTTGCTGATCATTCAATCAGAAATGCCGGATGGCCAACCCAGTTCTATTCCGGCTGCCGATAATCTGTTATTGGCTCGACGCTTACAACAGGCGGGTATTGATCTGAAAGCACCAGCAGAGATTATGCGAGCTGCAACCAGTAAACTGGTTACCGTTCAGTCTTTGTTGAAAGCTGGTTAGATAGCACGACCAACGATTAAAGCCGTCAACCGATCAGGTTGACGTTCTGTCCATCCGCCGTAACTCTTTTGGAATCGAGAACGACACGTTCTCGGAAATGCCTTCGTTTTCAATTGCGGTTTCGCCACCGGCGTCACGCAGCCGCTGCACCACTTCCTGTACCAGCACTTCCGGAGCAGAAGCGCCAGCGGTAACGCCAATGCATTTTTTGTTTTCAAGCCACTCGGTTTTTATATCCTGCGCACGGGTAATAAGGTAAGACGCCACTCCAGCACGTTCACCGAGTTCTTGTAAGCGATTGGAGTTGGAGCTATTGCTTGCACCAACAACCAGTAATAAGTCAACTTGTTCGCACAATTCTTTGACCGCATCCTGACGGTTCTGAGTTGCATAGCAAATATCGTCTTTATTCGGTGCGGCAATGGATGGAAAACGCTGGCGTAGCGAGTCGATAATATCTTGTGTGTCATCAACAGACAGTGTTG
Organism: uncultured Granulosicoccaceae bacterium; assembly: GCA_937981955.1. Lineage (GTDB taxonomy): Bacteria > Pseudomonadota > Gammaproteobacteria > Granulosicoccales > Granulosicoccaceae > Granulosicoccus. The sequence continues at coordinate 47,835 of CALJNA010000031.1, read as the reverse complement.
TCTGAGACACGAACGCAAGTTCGTCGGGCTGCTTGATGTCGAGTGTCCGAACATCTTCAGGCTTCTCTACCAGAATTATTCGTCCGCCGTTGCTGGTGTCGTAGCGACCCATGGTGCCTTCAACTTCAGGGTGGCCCGCATGGCCGATCAGGATGACCTCTTTACCCTGACGTGCATACTTGACGACTTCAAGGTGTACCTTGGTAACCAGAGGACAGGTGGCATCGAACACTTGCAGTCCGCGATTTTTAGCAGTTTCTTCAACTTGCCGGGAAACACCGTGAGCGCTGAATATTACGGTGTTGTCGTCCGGGACTTCATCGAGCTCATCAACAAACACAGCGCCTTTATCACGTAACTTGTCGACAACAAATTTGTTGTGCACGACTTCATGTCGTACATAGATTGGTGCGCCGTGTATTTCCAGCGCGCGCTCGACGATTTCGATCGCGCGATCGACACCGGCACAAAAACCACGTGGATTGGCGAGTAAGATTTGCATACGGACTAATCTCGGGCAGTTGGGTTAGTCGTCCTGATTTGACTCGTCAGGCTTCTTTTCGAAAAAGGTCAGGAACAAGAGTAACACTGTGCCACAAAATATCGCCGAATCAGCAATGTTGAACGTAGGGAAATAGCTGTTGTTGTAGTGCACCTGTATAAAATCAATCACGTACCCGAAGGCTGCACGATCAATCAGGTTGCCCACAGCGCCACCAAGAATTAATGCAAAAGACAGGCTGAGCCATTTTTCTGCCATGGTTAACCGGTAAAGCCAGACTATGAGCAACAGACTGACCACCAGAGATATGCCGGTAAACAACCAGCGCTGCGCCCCACCGGGTACGTTCAAAAAACTGAATGCTGCTCCGTAATTGTAAGCCAGAGCAATGTTGAAAACCGGCAGCACTTCAATGGCTTCGTGTAATTCCAGCGCACGTTCGGCAGCCTGTTTTGTTATCTGATCGAGTACCACACAGACGATCGCAATTCCGAAGCGTAAAAACTGAGGCATGTTATGTCCTTATACAAACTGGCGTTGTTCGCCATCGCCAAATGCATTGGCAACGCATCGGGTGCACAGTTCCGCATGCTCATCGACGCTTCCAACATCGTTTCGGCGATGCCAGCAGCGTACGCATTTATCAGCATCGGTTTTGCTTGCCACAATGGCCAGAGACGCATCTCCAACGTTAACGACTTCTGTATCGGCTGGCCTGTCGGTCAGCGGTTTGATCATTGCCTCAGAGGTGATAAATACAAAACGAAGCTCGTCGCCAAGCTCAGCAAGTGTGCTTTGTAAATCACCATCGCAATAGAGTGTTAATGCTGCATCGAGCCCACCGCCAATTTGTTTATCTGCTCGCAATACTTCTAATGCCTTGGTCACAGCATTTCGTGTGTCTACAACTCGCTCCCACGCCTGGCTGTCCAGTGATGACTTGGCATCGAGTGAATACAACTCGTCGTAGTAAGGTTTGGTGAACACGCTATCGCTGCGATCGCCAGGTATGTGTTGCCAGATTTCATCGCTGGTAAAACTCAAGACGGGTGAAATCCATCGAACCAGAGACTCTGTGATCAGGTACATAGCCGTCTGTGCTGATCGTCGGCCGGGGCTGTCCGCTTGCATGGTGTACTGGCGGTCTTTGATAATGTCGAGATAGAAGTTACTCATATCGACATTACAAAAGTTGTGCACGCTCTGATAAACCGCATGGAATTGGTATTCATCATAGGCTTGCTTGACCAGCGCCTGCGTTTGCAGTGTACGGTCAACTGCCCAGCGATCAATCGCTAACAGATCTTCTTTCGCTACTGCATCTTTTGCCGGGTCAAAATCATTAATGGCGCTTAACAGATAGCGTGCGGTATTGCGAATGCGACGATAGGAATCTGCCATACGGTCCAGAATTTCCTGCGACACGCTCATTTCACCGCGGTAGTCAACGGAGCAGACCCACAGTCGAACAATATCCGCACCGAGGGTTTTCATCAGAGTTTGTGGCGCAACCGCGTTCTTCAGTGACTTCGACATTTTCTTACCGTCTTTGTCAACGGTGAAGCCGTGGGTTAGCACTTGCTTGTAAGGAGCATGTTTGTTGATGGCCGTACTGGCAAGAATGGATGAATGGAACCAGCCACGATGTTGGTCGGAACCTTCCAGGTACATGTCAGCCGGATAGGTCATCTCTTCATTCTGCTGAAGCACGTGATAGAAGGACGTGCCTGAATCGAACCAGACATCCAGCACATCATTCACCTTGCTGTAGTGCTCTGCATCCTCGCCCAGGAGTTCCTGTGCATCCAGATCGAACCAGGCTTGAATACCTCCTTGCTCAATGCGTTGTGCCACGGCTTCAATTAGTTTTTGTGTATCGTCGTGCAACTCGCCCGTTTCCTTGTGCAGGAACAATGGAATGGGAACACCCCAGTAGCGTTGTCTGGAAATACACCAGTCCGGTCGATTCGCGATCATGCCTTCAATACGCGACTGACCCCAGTCAGGCACCCATTTGACTTTGGCAATTTCGCTTAGCGCATCCTTTCTCAAATCGTGGTTGTCCATGCTGATAAACCATTGCGGCGTTGCACGAAAAATGATGAAGGTTTTTGTGCGCCAGCAATGCGGATAGCTGTGCTGGTACTTCTCCTGATGGATCAGTTTGCCGGCATCGGTTAAAGCTTCGAGCATATGTCCGTCAACTTTGCTGACGTGTTCGCCACCGAAGATTTCAACGTTCTCTCGGTAAACACCGTTATCGTTAACCGGATCGAGTAGTTCCAGGTTATAGCGTTTACCCGTGTAGAAGTCATCAACACCATGATCAGGAGCCGTGTGAACACAGCCGGTACCGGTTTCGGTGGTTACGTAATCGCCCACCACCATTATCGAGTCGCGTGTGTACAACGGATGTTGCAGTACAAAATTTTCAAGCGCTGCACCTTTGGCCGTACCCAAACGTTCGAAGCTGTCGAATCCATAGCGTGACATGATGCTTTCAACCATATCGTCCGCCACAATCAGCCGCTCGTTATTGCATGCAACCAATGCATAGTCCAGATCGGGATGAACACAAACGGCGAGGTTACCGGGGATTGTCCACGGCGTAGTGGTCCAGATGGCCACACTGACGTCCGAACCGTCGTCACTAACATTGAATTTTTCCAGCAGCGCGTTTTTATCTTTAGGAGCAAAACGTACATCGATTGCGTTTGACGTTTTATCTTCGTATTCAACTTCCGCTTCTGCCATGGCCGAATGTGCACCCCAACTCCAGTGCACCGGCTTAACACCCTTGTAGATGTGTCCTTTTTCAATGATTTTGCCCAGCGCACGAACAATGTTTGCCTCGTTGGCAAAGTTCATTGTCAGATAGGGATTATCCCAGTCCCCAAACACACCAAGGCGTTTGAATTCCTCTCGCTGATTGTCAATCTGTTTGGTTGCGTACTCGCGGCATTTCTGCCGAAACTCAGCTTCGGTGACTTTGTCGCCGGCCTTGCCAACAATCGATTCAACCTTGTTTTCGATTGGCAGCCCATGACAGTCCCATCCGGGTGTGTAGGGTGAATCGAAACCATCAAGTTGCTTGCTCTTGACGATCATGTCTTTAATGACTTTGTTAACCACATGACCAATGTGAATATCGCCGTTCGCGTACGGAGGCCCGTCGTGCAGAATAAACTTGGGTCGGCCAACCGATGCGTCTCTAATTTGCTGGTAGACATCTTCCTTTTGCCAGCGTTTGAGCATCTCGGGCTCTTTTTGAGCCAGATTGCCGCGCATGGGGAAGTCGGTTTTGGGCAGGTTCAGTGTTTGTTTGTAATCGGTCACGAGCAAGGTTCACATAATTAAATTCGGGTATTCGCCATGCTTAAAGGGGCAAAGCGTGTGCCTGTTAGCTTAGTGTATGCGATTAGACAGGTTAGTGAACTGCGGATTGCTGTTCAGTATGCGAGAAGCTGTGTCCGAATCGTTGGAAATAGCCTGTTTCAGAGCATCGAGAGAGTCGAATTTTTGTTCGGCGCGGACAAATTCGATGAATTCAATCTGCATGTGGTGCCCGTACAAATCAACATCGCTATCCAGTGCATGCACTTCGAGCAGCAATCGGCGTCCGCCGACAGTGGGTCGTTCGCCGAGATTGGCGACCGCTGCAAAGGATTGTCCAGTGGTGCGATCGTGCGCGATGACGGCGAACACACCGCGAAGGGGCGGCCGATGTTTGTGCAAGGCAATGTTCGCCGTAGGAAATCCGAGCTGTCGACCGACCTTTTCGCCATGAATAACGCGTCCGCTGATGTGATACGGGTGACCCAGCAGCTCGGCCGCTTTGCTCAGCTCACCGGCTGCCAGATACTCACGAATTCTCGTGCTGGAAACACGGCTACCCGAGATGTTGATGGTGTCGTACCGTTCTACATCGAAGTTGCTTTGCTCGGCATGTGTCTGCAAAAGCGCAAAATCTCCGCTTCGGCCCTTGCCAAAACGGAAGTCGTCACCCACCAGCAGGTGCTGTACATGCAGCGTGTTGACCAGTACATCGTTGACGAAAGCATCGGCGCTTTGCGATGCCTGAGCTTCATCGAAGTTGAGCAGCAACAGTCGATCAACACCCGAAGCAGACAGTGTTTGAATACGATCACGAAATCCGTGCAGGCGTGCTGGTGCCTTGTCAGCACTGAAGTACTCCTGAGGGAGCGGTTCAAAACTGATAACGCACGCCGGTAGCGTGTGTCTGGTCGCCAAGTCGACGAGTTGTTTCAACATGGCCTGATGACCCAGATGCACACCATCGAAGTTACCGATGGTAACAACGCAAGGCTTTGAGTCAGGCCAACGGCTTAAACCACGGATAAGTTGCATGCGATTATTTTCCGTGCGTGCTCAGATGGGCATTTAATTGGCTGATGGTCGGGCAAATTGGACATGGTTTAGTTGACTCTATGAGCCGCAATTCAGGGGCTGGCCAGGTCTTTTGGTCTGATACCTACCAACAGTAACGCCGCAGCATATGAGAGCGTTCCAGCACCGATTATAAACAGTAATTTGAGTACGCGAGCACCGGCGTCCAGTGCATGCCAGTTACCACCGCTTAGCGCCCAGATAATCACTCCCATGACCAGCAACGGCAGAATCAGTCGTTTGCAGAAGTGGATGAGTTCCGGGCTTACACGATAGATGTCTTGATCTCGCAGCTGTTGGTACAGCATGTAGGCCTGTTGTGCAGCGGACATGCTGGTTGCAATGGCCAGCGCTGTGTGAGGTGCGGTGAACCCAAACCAGACCATCGGCAATACCAGAATGATGTTGTATGCCATGTTGGATATCAGTGCAATGATGCCAATGCGTACCGGTGTTTTAGTGTCCTGACGGGCAAAAAATGCTGGCGCAAATATCTTGATCAGAATGAACGCAGGCAAACCGAGCGAATAGGCAATCAGGCTGTAGCTGGCCATGACGGTGTCGGCGGCGGTGAATTTCCCGTACTCGAACAGCGTGCTGAGCATCGGTGCTGCCAGAACGACCAGACCAATGGCCGAGGGTACGCCAATGAGCGCAGTAAGGCGAAGTGCCCAGTCAATTGTGCGTCGGAATTGAGCGGTGGATTGCTGAGCATGCTCTTTTGACAATCGCGGCAGAATGACAGTGCCAAGCGTCACACCCAATAATCCGAGTGGAAACTCCATTAGCCGGTCTGAGTAATACAGCCAGCTTAAACTGCCTACCGCCAGAAACGAGGCGATGATGGTGTCGAGCAGCAGATTAATCTGCGCGACAGAGCTGCCCAGCACCGCAGGTGCCATGAGTTTCAAAATGCGCCTGACACCGCTGTGCTTCCAGCCCCACCGCGGCTTTGGTAACAAGCCAAGGCTTTGTAAAAATGGCAATTGAAGCGCCAGCTGCAAAACACCCGCTGCAAAAACCCCCCATGCCAAAGCAACTATCGGCTGTTCAAACCTGGGCGAAAGCCACAAGGCAGCAGAGATCATGCAAACGTTCAGCAAAACCGGTGTGAAAGACGGAATGGCGAATCGGCCAAACGTATTCTGGATGCTGCCGGCATAGGCCAGCAATGAAACGAAAAACAGGTACGGAAACGTAATGCGTAACATATGCGTGGCCAGTTCGAACTGTGACTGATCATCAATGAAGCCCGGTGCGAACAGCATCACCAGCAGCGGTGCCAGCATGACGCCCAGCGTACTGATGACCAATAGAATCAGCGACAGTGTGCCCACGACATGGGCCGCCAGATCTCTTAGTGCTTCGGGGCTTTTGGTTTCCTTGTATTCGGTGAAAACCGGTACAAAAGCTTGAGCAAACGCACCCTCAGCGAACAGGCGGCGCAGAAAATTCGGTATTTTGAAAGCGACCAGAAAGACGTCGGTGACCGCGCCGGCACCGAAAACAATTGCCAGCACCTGATCGCGAATGAAGCCGAGCACGCGTGATGCCAGCGTCATAATGCCAACGACAGAGGTAGATTTGCTCAGGCTCACGCGCTGGCGGCCCCGCGAGATAGCAGAATTGCTGAAATCAAGTTATATAATGCCACGCGGATTGATTGACTCTTCGTCCCCAGCCAAGCATAATAGTCGGCTAACTGTCATTTTTACACATTATCAAGAGGTAGTCCGTGGCTAATTCCGCACAGGCACGCAAACGCGCACGTACATCCGAGAAAGCTCGCCAGCGCAATGCCAGCCAGCGTTCGTTCATGAGAACCAAAGTAAAGCAGGTTTTCTCAGCGATTGCAGCAGGCGACAAAGGTACGGCCGAAACTGCTTTGAAAGAAGCAATTCCCGTGCTTGATCATATGGCTCGAAAGGGTCTGATACACAAGAACAAGGCCGCTCGATACAAACGCCGGTTTAACAGCCAGGTGCGCGCGCTTTAATCTGCTTTTAACACTGCTTGGTCGGCACACTGCCCGGCCATTGCAGTGCCCTTCATTAAGTCCTTCGCGCTAAGTCTTTCGCGCTACCAAGTCCATAGACAAAGTGGTTTTGCGACTACGAAGGCAGTGTTGCCTGCATTGATGATCGATTTGAAAATGCGTCATTCCAGGCCGTCAGGTTTGGCCGATTGTTTTTCCAGTTTTCCCATCCACCAAGCTCTGCGCGAAATTCAAGATAACCCAACACACACCCGACCCCGATATGGCCAATATCAAATTGACCATTTAAATGCGTCATCCAGTGGTTTTCCAGCGAATCCAGGCCTCTGCTGATTTTATCTTGTTGAGCGCTGACCCACGCGGTTGACCGATCAGCTTCATCTCGGCAACGAGATTCATAAACACACAGAACCGCTGCATCGAGTATGGCATCGGCGTGCGCTTCGAGTGTGAGCGTGGTCCACCCGGTATCTCCTTCAGGATACAGAGACAGTTTATATTTTGCGTCAAGGTATCGAGTGATAACGCGGCTGTCGTACATAGAAGAACCATCGTCGAGCACAAGACAGGGGATTTTTCCAAGCGGGTTCGCGGCTAGCGCATTCTCGTTTGGAGCAACTGGTGATCCCATACCGTCTATAAGCTCAACAGCGTCTCGCTGGCCCGCTTCTTCGAGCACGACCAATACTTTTCGCACGAACGGGGATGCGCCAGCGTGAATCAGTTTCATTGTTCAGTTTCCATCAGTAGATACGATTCCATTCTGACACAGCACTGAGTAATTGACGAAACTTACGTTATCGAACTGAAGCGCTCAGCGCCGCCTGAACGCTTTTCCGTTATTGGAAAAAGAAAAAGGACGATGAGCACCGCGGAGGCGCAGTGCTCACGAAATCTTCAGGCCAGCGGATTAATCAACTGTTCTGTTAGCCCAGGTTTGATAACCGGCCATATCAGAAGAACAAGGTTGGAAGCTAAGTGCTTTCATCTGGTTTGTGTCGCTGCGTCCGGTTCTGGTTTCTTCTGCCAGGGTCAAACACAATTCAGGTGCGGCCATCGGAGCGATGGTTCCTTCACCACTGAATACCCATTTCTGTGCGTCTGATCCATCGCACGTTTTCAGTTCGACGGTTGAACCTGCCTCTGTTGAGGCTGCCTGAACACACACGTCGAATTCGGGCATATACAGAATGCCTTCTGCGAACTTTGCAGGGTCGAACGCCTGATCAACTAAAACTTCGCCTAGCGGACTGTAACAGGTATGGGCTTGCATGCCGTCTTCCGGGTTGGCGCTTGCACCTTTACCCTTTGCGATATCCAGACAGTAACCGTTCTGGCTGTTATCCAGTAAATCAGTCACGTATACCTCAACATTGTCTGCCATCGCAGTACCGGAGACCAGCAACACAGTAAGTAAAACGCTTCGTATGTTGACCATTTCAATATCTCTTATGATTAAAAAATATGGATAGGAATGCGGACAAGCTTGCTACAGACACTATGCCGGCTACCAGAAATGAGTATAACGTTCTGAATTAGCCCAACCCGTGCACACTGGTGACATTCACATTGTTTGCACAATGTTAAGCCGGTATGAGTCGCTTTGATAAGTTGATCAGCGTCACAGAACAATCTGCGGCTCATCTATTTTATGCCATTCATTACAGATGGCTAATACTGTTACCGCTAGCAAAAGTGCCTCGTTAAAAAAATTGATTAAAAGGAGATTAATGTGTCTGTAAGGATATTTGCACGAATTTGCACTGTCGCGGTTCTTGCCGCTGGTTTAACTGGCTGCGCTGGTACGGTAGCCATGAAAACCACGCAATCCGATAGAGATCAGACCGGCGCTTATGATGGTGTCTGGCAAGTCGATGTTCAGAAGGCGGCGGGCTTACAATACGTCGGTAATTGGCAAATGCGATGTGGTGACATGCGTCAGACGTTCAACATAACCGTTGTTGATGGCACTGTTGGTGTGGAAAAAGGTGATCAGGTTATTAAGGCATACGTGTCAGACAAAGGCCGATTCAAGTTGTTCTACCCGTTGGATGTCAAAGCCAAAGAAAGCGGCACATCTGGTGGAATGATGAGTAATGGCGACACAAAAATAATTCTGCGTGGTCGCTTGGGTGAAAACACTGATGGATACTTCACCTATGGAATTGCAGAAGTGGGTTACGGCGGTTGTACCGCTAAAACAAAATTCAAAAAGGTTAAGTCCATACCGAAAGGTGCGTCTGTTTAACCGGTAATATAAATTAATAGATTGACCAAATTATAGAGTAAGCTTGCAGAACCACCCGGGCTGACACTTAATCAAGCGCAAATGTTTGACTGTCAGTTCAGGTGGTTTTTTTATTGCTATTTGTAAACCACCATATTGTCCCGATGAATCAATTCCGGTTCGCGCTCGTAACCCAATAATGCAGCAATGTCACTGCTTGAACGTCCAAGCAGTTTAAGGGTCTCACCAGCGCTGTAGTTAATAAGGCCGCGCGCATGTTCGTTACCGTTTTCGTCAACGCAGGCAACCAGCTCACCGCGCTGAAAGTCACCGGAACAATCAAGTACACCCACTGACAACAAGCTCGAACCGCGTTCATGCAATGTTTTAACTGCTCCCGAATCTATCTTGATCGTACCTCTGACGCGTAATTGATTTGACAGCCAGCGCTTTCGCGCATCCTGTGGGGCCTGCTCGGTGGTGAGCATGGTGCCCAGATGTTCTCCCTGTCGTAAACGCAGCAACACATCTTTTTCCTGACCTGATGCAATGATCGTGGTTGCGCCACTTTTTGCCGCGCGTTCGGCTGCTTGAATTTTGGTGTGCATGCCGCCGCTGCCCAGCGTCGAACCACTTGGCCCGGCTAAAGCATGTACGGCCGGGTCGCTGGCATTGGCTTTATCCAATAACGTTGCATCTGGGTGTTTGCGGGGATCTTTATCGAATAAACCGTCCTGATCGGTTAACAGTACCAGCACATCGGCTTCGATAAGACTAACAACCATGGCTGCCAGCGTATCGTTGTCACCAAACCGAATTTCATCGGTAACGACTGTGTCGTTTTCATTAACGATGGGCAGCACCCCGAAACTTAACAGCGAATTTAATGTTGCCCGTGCGTTAAGGTAGCGTTTTCGGTTTGCCATGTCTTCGTGCGTCAGCAAGACTTGCGCAGTGTTTCGGTTGAATTGCTTGAACACCGATTCGTAGGCTTGTATCAGGCCCATCTGGCCCACAGCTGCAGCAGCCTGAAGTTCATGAATGGCGGTGGGTTTTTGCATCCAGCCAAGTCGTGCCATGCCTTCGGCTATAGAGCCGCTTGAAACCAGCACCACTTCGTGACCTTCGGCAACCAGTGTCGCCATTTGCTCTGACCATTCGTGAATCAGGTTTTGGTCAAGCCCTTGACCGTTGGCGGTAAGCAGGGTGCTGCCGACTTTAACAACCCAACGATTAGCGCGTGTTAATCGTTCCCGCATGGTTTACGAATCCCCGTGATGTCCTTCGAAGGTGTCGTCGGTAGTATTGGACGTGGATGATGCATCGGCTTGCAATTGTTTTTGACGGTCTTTTTCTTCGGCTGCCGCCGCCGCTGCTGCTTCGGCTTTAGCCGCTGCAAGCTCGGCAGCTTCTCTTTCTTCCTCGCGCCACTGTTCAAGTTGAATCATGATATCGCTACACAAGGCTTTTGTGCCGTTGCCGGTTGCTGCAGATATGCGATAAACCGGGCCTTCCCAGTTAAGGCCGGTGACGATGTCATTACACATGTCGTCAAGCATTTCTTCTGGCACCAGGTCGGTTTTATTCAAAACGAGCCAGCGAGGTTTGTTGAACAGTTCTTCGTTGTGCGCTTTTAATTCCCCGACCAGTCCGTTCGCTGTTTCGATCGGGTCGCTGTTGTCTATCGGTTGTATATCGATGACATGCAGCAATAAACGGTTTCGGCTTAAGTGTTTTAGAAAGCGAACACCGAGTCCATGCCCCTCTGCCGCACCTTCAATGAGTCCAGGAATATCGGCAATGACAAAACTGCGATGAGGCTCAATGCTGGCAACACCCAGATTGGGAATCAAGGTGGTAAAAGGGTAGTCAGCCACCTTCGGTGTGGCCGAAGAAACACTGCGTATTAATGTGGATTTGCCTGCATTGGGCAAGCCAAGCAAACCAACGTCTGCCAGCAAACGCAGTTCGAGTTGCAGCTCGAGTCGTTCACCGGGAGTACCATCAGATGTGCGTCGTGGTGCCCGGTTAGTTGAACTTTTAAACCGCGCGTTACCCAGGCCGTGAAAACCACCTTTCGCCACGCAGACGATATCGCCGTCACGACTCAGGTCAGCGACTACGCGCCCGGTGAGTCGGTCGGTCGCGACTGTGCCTTCCGGCACATCAATAATGCAGTCAGCACCCTTTGCGCCGGAGCAGTTGCGGCCGCGCCCGTTCTCGCCTCGTTTGGCCAGGTAAGTCCGTTTGTGACGAAAGTCCATTAAGGTGTTTAAATCGTCGGTAGCGCGCAAAAACACGCTGCCACCATCACCACCGTCGCCACCATCCGGGCCACCGCGGGGAACGTATTTCTCCCGCCGGAAGCTCATGCAACCGTTGCCGCCGTCTCCGGCGATCACATTAATTCTGGCTTCGTCTACAAATTTCACAATGATCGTACTACTGCTAGTGGCGGGTAATGGAAGTGCGAGGCGTGGCAGAGTTTAGCTCATATCGAGCTGTCAAACTGCTCCAATGAATACTTCAAAACAGTTATCGAGCGTAGCTCTGTTTCCGCTTTGTGATGCCCGTGGCATTCTAATGGAAGCTTTGCGCGACACCACTGATATTCCGGCCACTCGGGGCGATGCACTTGTGTTTGCATGGCGTCTGGAACTCCCGGAGGGCATGAATGTCGGGCACGCTGCCAACGCGGTTCTGCTCTGTGCTCTGAGCGTCCCGAGGAGCTCCTGGAACCGCAGACAGCTTCTGATAATACGCGAGCTTATGGTGCTCGCCGGCCGGGAAGAGCCGTTACCGGCTGAGAATGCGACGAGTATTGTCAGCTCAGCAACAGTCGATTCGGTCCGGAATCGAGAAACCCCGAAAGTCAGTCGACAAGCCATAGATTCCCCGGGCGATCAAAAAACCGGCAAGGTGCGGTCGTCGGTCGCCAAACAGGACAAGGAATGGTGGAAGCTGGTGGGCAAGGGTCACACCTCTCTGACTGGCAGCCAAAGAAAAACCCGCTCAGGGCGGGTTTCTCGGGAACCTTAAACCGCAACCACACGTTGCGACACCGGTTGATACGAAAGGCGAAGCGATAAATCCTTCGCCTTTTTTGTTGCTGTCAGATACTCGATTAGCTTACTCAGCGACGATATTGACGAATTTTCGCTTGTTAAGACCTTTTTCCTGGAACTGAACCACGCCAGGAGTCTTAGCGAACAGCGTATGGTCTTTACCCATACCAACGTTAAGTCCAGGGTGAAAGCGGGTTCCTCTCTGGCGAACAATGATGTTGCCAGCCAGTACTTGCTCTCCACCAAATTTTTTCACGCCGAGTCGTTTGGACTCTGAATCGCGACCGTTGCGGGTACTACCGCCTGCTTTTTTATGTGCCATGGTGTTGTTCTCCGTTTAGCCCGCGTTAATGCCGGTAATTTCGAGTTCGGTGTAATTCTGACGGTGGCCCATCTGTTTGCGATGGTGCTTTCTACGTCGGAACTTCACAATGTTCACTTTTTTGGCTCTGCCATGCTCGACAACGCGGGCCGTAACGGACGCATTGCTGATAAGAGGGGAGCCGACGGTAACATCGTCACCGTTACCAATCATAAGAACGTCGTCGATCTGGACGTCCTGACCTTCATCCGCCTTCAGGGCTTCAACTTTCAGTTTGTCTCCGGCGCTGACTCGGTACTGCTTGCCACCGGTTTTGATTACCGCGTACATAGTATTTCCACATTGTTCGCCGCATTTGTGCTGAACTCGCTCGGGAGCATTAAAAATGCACCGAAACAAAGCATTCAAGCGCCTTGCGGGTTTTTGTTATCTGTTATTTGCAGGGTAACGGCAACTCAAGTTGACGCCCTGCTGTGCTCTTACCTGACCACAAGTTCCGTACTGAACAAAATCTGTGCCCGGTACTTCGCTGAACTCAGCCGATTAGTATATCGGTTGGGTTGCAATGCGTCAATTAGCGGGCCCTGGATTCTCATGGAATACCCGCCTGGGAGAGTCGATGCGGAGAAAAGTAAAACCATTTTTAGCCAAACCATTCGGTGTTTTCGAACCAGTTGTGTTTCCAATGGTCACAAATCGACAGGTTGCCAGTATAGTTACGCAATATGTCTCAATCTAATTGTCTGTCCACTGTTATGCCCCTGTCCGTAGAACAAGCCAGTGCCTTGGTGGCAGATGATATGCAGCGCGTGGATGATCAGATTCGTGAGCGGCTGCGCTCCGAAGTCGTGCTGGTCAATCAACTGGCAGGTTACATCATCGGCAGTGGCGGAAAGCGCCTGCGTCCCCAGTTGGTGCTACTGTCAGCCGGCGCGTCTGGCTACAAGGGCAATCACCACATTGTCGTTGCCGCGATTATCGAGTTCATCCATACCGCCACCTTGCTGCACGATGATGTTGTTGATGCATCGAATCTGCGCCGCGGGCGCGATACGGCGAATGCGGTGTGGGGAAACGAGGCCGCTGTGCTGGTGGGCGACTTTCTGTATTCCCGCTCGTTTGAAATGATGGTCGATGTCCAAAGCCTTCGGGTCATGGACATTCTTGCGCGAACCACCAACCGGATTGCCGAGGGTGAGGTAATGCAATTACTGAACGTGAACGATCCGGAACTTAGCGAAGCGCGATACATCGAGGTAATCGAAGCAAAAACGGCACGCCTGTTTCAAGCTGCTACGCAATTGGGTGCTGTACTTGGTGAACAACCCGACGAGGTGCGTGTGGCTCTGGCCGAATACGGTAACAAGCTCGGCACGGCGTTTCAGATTGTTGATGACGTACTTGACTACAGCAGTGACAGCGGCGCTATGGGCAAGAACGTGGGCGATGATTTGGCCGAAGGCAAAACCACGCTCCCGTTGATTTATGCCATGCGCGATGGCTCGACAGAACAGCGCGACCTTGTCGCACAAGCCATTGTTAAGGACGGCATTGATGCGTTGCCAGGGGTGTTGGATGCAATTGAAAAAACGCAGGCCTTGCACAAGTCTTTGGCTACTGCAGAAAACTATGCAGTACAGGCTGCCAATGCATTATCTGTGTTACCCGAATCGGACTACCGTGAAGGCTTGATCGCGATAGCCAATTACGCTGTGAAACGCGAAGTTTGATGCCGAGGCTGTCGTAGCCATCTTCGTATACCAACAACACCCACTAGTAAAAACAGTATCGCTACACTTAATGCGGAGATGCTGCCAATACCTCGAACGGTATCGTCGGTTTGTAAATCAAGCTCGTCTGCAAATTGCGGGCTTGCTGCTTCAACGGCTTCGCCCGTGGTTTCATCAAAAGTGAGTAATTGAATAACCGCACGATTGTCCGCATCGAATATGTCGGTTGCGTTCAGTACTTGCATTTGTGTTTGTACGTTTTCCCTTGAGCGGTTCAGCAAGGTTGCTGTCATGGACATGGAATGACTGGCACCTGCGCGGACAGTTCCATGATCACATCGAACCATGGTTGTGCTGACTTGTTCGCAGCCATTGCTCAAGTCTTCAATAAGGGTGCCTAACGGAAAAATAGTATTCGTGACTAATTCGGTTGGACGTTGAAGTACGTCTTTGTTGAATACTTCAACAACCACTGAGCGACGAAGAAATTCGCTGCTTGGAAAGGTGCGCAGGCGAACACTTACATCGATATTGTCCTGGTTGCAGCTAGCGTTTTTCGACGCTTGCATGTTGCGAGTACTGCACTGCGAAAACTCTGCGGTGCTGCTACCAGAGAGCGCTGGCCACATTAGTGTATTGGGCTGTTCAACTGTTTCTGCAAGGCATCGCGGGTTGTCGTCGTGCAGTGCGCCAAGGTTATGGGCAATTTCATGCGCTGCCAGCAGTGCATCAAACGGGAAGGGTGTTGATAAACTCAAGTCGTACCCGTCTAACCTGCACGCGGTGCTTATCCATCCTAAACCAATCACACGATTCGGATCGCGATGACCACTGAACAGGTGCACAAGTGTCAGGTCATCTGGTAGTCGTTCATCGGCTTGTCGAATAGGTCGGAAGTTTCCCAGTATTTGATCGACAGAGCCGCTGTTGTTACGCATCGGGTCAGTAGCTGGGTCGTCATAAACCCGAATGCCTTCCACTATGACCGCCAGTCCAAGTTGTGACTGGTAGATTGCGTCTACTGAATTGATGATACTTAGCGCACGAGCCAGACCGCGATTCTGATGTGCCTCATTAAACCGGCTGTCAACCACAATGCCAATGCGCATTGCTCGCGTTACGGATATTCCAATGGCGTTTCTGCCGGTAAGGTTGTAGCTTAATTTTGTGTTGTCACTGTTTACCAGAACCGGACTTTGATTTGCTGCTAGTGATTGATCAACTCTGTTCGGGTCAAAAGCCGGGTTTGTGCTGAGCTTGTATGCGGGTGCGAAGCTCTCGTAATCGACTTGCCAATTAAAGCTGCTAAATAGTCGTGCTGCGTTTACCGATGAGGCCGGTTCAACTAAAATCAGCGATTGATCATCTTCGGTAGTTTCAATCAGCTCGCCTAATTGCGAACGACTTTCAAGCTGCAGTAACTTGCCATAGTGAAACAGGTAGCCACTGGGAACGCCATCAAGAATGCTGATGCGAGCCCACGAGTTTGCATCTCCGGCAACAATACCTTCGTAGAGATAAGGCAGGCTTGCGTCAGCGATGCCATTGAGTTTGGCAACCTTGTTTAATCGGGATGGTTGTAGCTGCAAGCGGATGTCGCGACCCATGGCCGAGAGTTGCAGATCTATTGCCAAAGGCTCGCCTTGTGAGTTAACGGGTGTGTCTATCGCACCTGAGGTGAGCACGTCGTGAATGCGTAAATTTGCAAATACAGAGCCTGAAACACCGACAAGGACTACGGCAAATATAAGGCTGACTAGTTGTAGATGAACGCTTCTCACCAGCGGAGTATATCAGCGTCTGTCAGACCGCGAGGGTGAGTAAAAAAAGTTGTGAACACCCACAAATTTCGGTGTTTGAGTGCTTGATTTATCTGTCAGTGCCGGGTTTGTTTTCAGGTCGTGTTTTTATGACAGAAAGAGTTTATATGAAAGGAGCAGTTGCTTCTTTGTATTCGCCAGGTACAATCCCTTCAACGCTATGCGTGCCTATGCCAATACGCACCAATCTCAGTGTTGGGTAACCTACAGCAGCACTCATGCGACGAACTTGTCTGTTTCGCCCTTCAGTTATTGTCAGTTTAATCCAGCTGGTTGGAATATCTTTACGAAACCGAATCGGTGGGTTGCGCGGCCATAACCAATCCGGTTCTTCAACGCGGGTTGCTTGTGCCGGCGCTGTCAAGCCATCATTTAATTTGACACCATCGCCCAATTGTTTAAGTGCCTTCGTGGATACTTCTCCTTCCACTTGAACAAGATAAGTTTTCGCGAGTTTGAAATCCGGATGGCTAATGCGATGTTGCAACATACCGTTGTTGGTTAACAGCAGCAGCCCTTCACTGTCTCGATCAAGCCTGCCTGCGGCATACAATTCGGGAATACGAATGTAGTTCGCCAACGTTTCCCGATCATCCTGATCGGTAAATTGACACAGCACTTGGAACGGTTTGTTGAACAGCAGCACAACGGTTTGTAGCTCATCTTCAGGAGTGTCTCCTGCAGATTTTCCATGGCTGCGCCCGTGTTCATTTGTTTTACTGCGTGCTGAGCCCTGGTGCTTAGCTGAGCTGTTCTTCGCATTGCGAGAATGTTTGATCTGACTTGTACGTGACGTCCTGGCGTTCGTTTTTTTGCTGCGTCTTTGTTGGCGTGGTGCTTTTCTTCCACTCATACGCAAATACTCTCTGCAAGGCGTTTAGCGCGTTGTTCCGATGTGCCGGCCTGCACAAGTCTTTTTGCAACAGTGTTGGCGGTCAGCATTTTTCTTTTCAGTTTAGCGATGGACGTCGGCAGTGATTTGTCGACAACCAGTCCGGTGAGTTGGCGTGCAAGTCGTATGGTATCGATGTGCTCCTCAACCAATGCGGCCACCCGCGGAGCGCCCCGGAACTGCATGTTGGCAATTGCTCCGCTATTATCAATAACACCGTCCAGCGTCTTCCATTTTTTCAATAATTTTGCAGCCGTTGTGGGGCCAACGCCGGGGATGCCGGGTATATTATCCACTTTGTCGCCACACAGAGCGAGCATGTCAGCAATCTGTTCGGGGAATACTTTAAAACGTTTAGTTAATTGACGATAGTTAAGCTGTTCTTTTCTGGCAAGGTTCCAGAAAATATCATCCGGGCCAATAAACTGCGTCAGGTCTTTGTCTGCAGACACAATGGTTACAGAACGACCTGAGTTTTGCGCAAGCTGTGCAAAGCTGCCAATAATGTCGTCGGCCTCTACTCGGGTGCTGGAGAACACGGGAATGCCCATGGCTTGCGCTACTTCCATGCAGCGCTCGAATTGAATCTTGAGTTCTGGCGGTGCTGGTTCTCTGTTGGCTTTGTACTCTGGATAAATGGAATATCGCTCGCCGGTACCGGAGCTTTTATCAAATGCGCATGCTATGTAATCGGGTTGTTTCTCGCGCAGTATGTGAGCCAGCGTATCGGTAAAGCCGTGCACCGCATTGGATTGCTCGTCATGGGTATTGGTTATAGATGCTGGCAAGGTTTGCCATGCGCGAAAAACATAAATACTACTGTCGATTAAATACAACACACTCTACGGTTCCAGAATGCGTAAGTTGGCAGGGTGTTGCAACCACAACTGAGTCCGATTTTTTGAGCGACTTAACCAGCCACGAATTTCCACCGTTTTTCCTTCCAGGTTTGTTAGTGCTCGGGTTTTATGCAAAGCATTTGCAAGCTCGCTTCTAACCCGGATAGTAAAACGGTTGTCCAGTGTTAGTTGTGTGTTTCGGGCTTGTTTTTTAACGTGAGTGACGGTTCCGGTAATCAGCTTGAATCCGCGACTTTTTTTGTTGATGGACGTAGCAGCGTTGCTCAGCAGCGAATCAGCTTGCCACAGGCCATAAGCATTTTCTCTTGCGTTAATTTCAAGCGTACTGAAAAAATCCGCGCAAAGCGTGTTGGGGGCCACGGCGCTCTGCATCGCAAGACCCTGTTCCAGTAGAACCTTTGACACGGCCAGTTCATCTGACGCGCGAACCACGTGCGCCAGAACACGTTTATGCCTGTCGTGAGATTCTGAGCCAACGTACAGCAATACTGGTTCGCCCGGTGACAGCAATGCCGCCAATGCTTGATGTGCGTTCGTAGCCAGGTTGCGAAGCTGCCGGTTTTGCTCATTGAGTTCCAGCGTGTTGATACCGATCAGGCGAACACGCCGGTTGTCTTGCAAAACGACGGTATCGCCGTCGGTGATTCGATCAATGCGGCCAGTATCGACAATAAGATCTTTGAAACAGTCGGCCGAGCCAGGATGGCGTTGCCAGGTGTCTGCCAGAGCTGGAGCCACAGATAGCAGCAAAGCTGCAGCCCACAGGCAAGGAGCGTTAATCTGACGGGCACGAAAAAGGGCGCCCGGCAAGGAGCGCCCTTCGGAGATGCTCGGAGCTGGCACGTTCCCTGTGCCGCTCAGGTCAGTTTGCTTATTTAGCGCCGTAGCGACGGCGGAACTTGTCAACCTGACCCGCTGTGTCGAGCACTTTCTGCTTCCCGGTATAAAACGGGTGGCAGTTTGAGCAAACTTCGATGTTCAGATCTTTTCCAGCGGTTGAGCCGGTCTCGAACTTGTTTCCACAGCTACAAGTTACGGTGATCTGGTTGTACGCAGGATGGATTTCCGGCTTCATTGTAAGGCTCCCAACTAGGAAAAACGGACACGGATACTATGTCTGAATTACTCAAAATGCAAGAGTTTTCATCAAGTCTGGGCAAAAAAAGCCGATTTCTGGCTTGGATAACTGCTGTTATGAGAGGGATGCTTAAGTGTTAACGAAAATAGTGCTCAAAATGCTGCTCAAGATTACCATTCCGATTGTGTGTCTGGTTGGCGTTATGTCCTATGGCATGTACATGCGAGGCGGTGACCCAGGCGCGCTGTTCGCTAAATTGGTGGGCAACTCCATTCAAAGCGCTAAATCCTCGGTACAGGGCGCTGGAAACAGCCTCAAATCTGCCTCGCCGGTAAAATCGAGCAACAAAACCACCGTTTATCAGTGGGTTGATGCCAACGGCGTCACACAATTCGGGTCGACGCCACCAGAAGGTGTGGCGGCCAAATCGAAGACCTATAACAACAACTCGAATCTGATGGACGCACAACCGTCTGCTCCGACGGCGCAAGCCCAGAGAGATGGCCAGGGCAAGGGCGAGGAGCCCGGCTTCGGGCCTGACGGTGAGCGGCTTCCAGGTATGGCCGGTATGAATCTACCGGTAAACGTTGATCCGGCCGTGCTCGCAGATTTTTTGCAAACGATGCAACAGCAAGAGCAGTAAAAAGCTTGCATAAGGATCGACTTGCAGGTGCGCTATTCCTGCTTTAGCTGTATGACCGGATAGCTCAGCGGTTTGGTTTCACCCGGTCTTTCGTCGTTGGGCATGAACAAGTCGAGCAGGTCGTTCAAGAAGTTAAAACCCTGTTCACTTGCTCTTAAATGCAATCCTGACTGTTCCAGCAGGCCTTCACTAATCGCCTGTTCTATTGCTGGTTGCCAGTGATTGATCGAAACGCCGGTGTGTTGCTCAAACACCGGAATGGCAAATCCGTCTTTTAATCGCAGTGCATTCATCATGAATTCAATCGCTGTGTCGGCCAGAGACACGGTTGTTTCGCCACCAACAAAACCGGCGTCAGAGCCTGAAGCGCCACTGAGATATCGGGTTGGGTGTTTGTGTTTCCAACGCCTGACAATATCGCCCGTATTGGCAGAACTGATTTTGCTGTGCGCCCCAGCACCGATGCCAAGGTAGTCGCCGAAAAGCCAATAATTATTGTTGTGTTTGCACTGTTTCGATTCTTTGGCGAACGCGGAAATTTCGTATCGCTGGTACCCGTGATCCGCCAGCATCGCCATACCGTGTTTGTGTATCTGCCAGCGTTGTTCGTCTTCGGGGACAACCGGTGGATGTTTGGCAAACAGAGTGTTTGGTTCGAGCGTCAGCTCGTAGTAGGAAATGTGAGTGGGTGCCAGAGCTATGGCTTGCTTCACGTCATTTAATGCAGACGTTTCGCTTTGCTGTGGCAGCGCAAACATCAGATCAACGTTAATGTCTTCAAAGCCTGCCTTGTGTGCAATATCAATTGCTCGTATGGCTTCATCGCCTGAGTGTATGCGGCCCAGTGTTTTTAAATGTGCTTCATTAAAGCTTTGTACACCAATAGACAGGCGATTAATTCCGAGCGTTCTGAAGTCACGGAATTTCTCCTGCTCAAAAGTGCCCGGGTTTGCCTCCATCGTGACTTCGACATTGGGTTGTAACGCCGTTAGCGCGCGAACACCGCTCATTAGGTTGTCCAGCGCTTTAGCACTGAAAAGACTTGGCGTGCCGCCGCCGATGAACACCGATGCAATGCTGCGTCCCCAGATGCGCGGCATTTCCTCGGTCAGATCGTTAAGCAGTGCCTCGACATAGGCATCTTCTGGCAGAGTTTGTTTTTGTTCGTGCGAGTTGAAGTCGCAGTATGGGCATTTCCTGACACACCACGGAATATGTATGTACAGCGACAGTGGTGGGAGTTCAGTAAAGGTGCGCACAGATTCGTGCTAGCCAAGTCGACTTAAAGAATCAATCAGTGCGCGAACAGCTTTGCCGCGATGGCTTAACCGGTTCTTCTCACCCTTGTCTAATAATGAAGTAGCTTGATTCGTATCGTTGGAACAGAACACAGGGTCGTATCCAAATCCACCACCGGCCGCCGCCTTGCGCAAAATACGACCTTCCCAAACACCTTCTGCGATGATAGGTGAAGGATCGTTTTCGTGTCTTAAATACACCACGACACTTCTGAATCGAGCGGAGCGTTTCCCATCTTCCACCGATTCGAGTTGCTTTAGTAAGTAGGTGTTGTTGGCTTCATCGCCTTCACCGGCACCATGCATTTTTGCAAAACGTGCCGTATACAATCCCGGTGCACCATTCAAAGCATCAACCTCAAGACCTGAGTCGTCCGCAAGAGCGGCAAGCCCGGTTATGCTTGATGCATGACGTGCTTTGACAATGGCGTTTTCAACGAAAGTCACGGCCGTTTCCGGTAGTGGTTCTACGCCATATTCAACTTGTGATTTCACATGCATGCCCAATGGCGTGAGCAACTCGTCGAGCTCACGAATTTTGCCTGCATTGCTGCTGGCAAATACAATGGGTTTGATAGAAGCTGTGTTATCGTTTTGCATCGCTCATCCGTTGGCGCTGGTGTCAGCAACATTACTTAAATGTCTACGCCTGATTCAGCGCCTCGGTTTGTTTTTCAATCAGAGACGTAATGCCTGATCGAGCCAGAGCAAGCATGCTGGCCAGTTCTTCGTCGCGAAACGCATGACCCTCGGCCGTGCCTTGAATTTCAATAAAGCCGCCGGCGTCATTCATCACAACGTTCATATCGGTTTCGGCTGTTGAATCTTCGGCATAGTCCAGATCGAGTACCGCTTTGCCGTTGTAGATGCCTACTGAGGTGGCGGCAATCATGCCGTGAATCGGGTTTTGTTTTATTGCACCTGCGTCGAGCAAGGATTGCATGGCATCAGATAGTGCGACAAACGCACCGGTTATAGAAGCTGTGCGGGTGCCTCCATCAGCTTGAATAACATCGCAATCCACGGTAACGCTGCGCTCACCCAGTGCCGTCAAGTCGACCGCGGCCCGCAGCGAGCGTCCGATCAAGCGCTGAATTTCCTGTGTACGGCCGGACTGTTTGCCACTGGCCGCTTCTCGTCTGGCGCGTGTGTTAGTTGCGCCAGGAAGCATGCCGTATTCGGCGGTGACCCAGCCGCTGCCTTTGCCCTTGAGCCATGGTGGTGTGCGTTCTTCGATACTCGCGGTACAGATAACTTTCGTGTCGCCACATTCGATCAACGTCGATCCGGCTGCGTGCTTGGTGTATCGTCTCGTGATGACGACGTTGCGCAATTCATCTATTGCTCGACCACTGGGTCGCATGGCAGGTCCTTGGGTTTTATGGATGTTTCCCTGTGTGAACAACACAACAGGGCGGCAGAGTATACCTGCACTGGCGATTTGATACACCGCAAACAAGCAAACAGGATTATTCCATGCTGAAGAGTATGACGGGCTTTGGCCGAAAAACGCTAGACACCGATTCGGGTGAACTCACCTGGGAGTTAAGATCGGTCAATCAACGTTATCTGGAGGTCAGTGTTCGCATGCCCGAAGAACTGCGTGGTCTTGAGCCGCAGGTTCGGGCACGTATCGGAAAACAGTTAAGTCGGGGAAAAGTTGAAGCCACGCTGCGATTGCGCGCTGGCCAACAGGCCTTATCTGGTCTGGTGCTGGATAAGCAGGCTTTGGCGTCCCTGGCAGGCGCTGTCCAGCAGGTTCGCGATGCCTTTCCCGATACCTCACCGGTTGACCCTCTCAAGGTGATTCAATGGCCAGGAGTAGTCGCCAGTGATGATCAGCAAGATGTGTTGTCTAAACAAACCATGGAATGTCTGGACGCAGCTATTGATGATTTAATCGACACCCGGTCGCGAGAAGGTGAGAAAACCATGTATATGTTGCTTGAGCGCACCGAGAAAATAACCGACTGCCTGAATCAACTAAAACAACACCGACCTGAAGTTGTAGCACGACAGCGTGAAAAACTGGTCGCTAAGCTTAATGAACTGGATATTGAACACAATGAGCAACGTCTGGAACAAGAGCTGGTGTTTGTGGCTCAACGACTTGACATCGATGAAGAGCTTGACCGGCTCAGTGCGCATGTGTCTGAATTTAATAAGGCACTGAAACGCAGTGGGCCCATTGGTCGACGGCTCGATTTTTTGATGCAGGAATTCAATCGTGAAGCGAACACGATCGGATCGAAAGCGAGCGATCTGGATACCACTGGTGCAGCCGTTGATTTAAAAGTGTTGATTGAGCAGATGCGCGAGCAGGTGCAGAACATTGAGTGATCGCTCTGACAACAAGCCTGTGAGTGCAAACGCTGCATCTCCTATACGCCGCATAGGCAAAGATGAACAACATCGTCGACCTGAACAGCGTCGGGCATGGCCTGATAAAAAGCATCTGGCATCAGAGCAGAACATTCCTTTGCCCCAACCCGGTGAAAAAAATCGCATTCATTCTGTGCTGGTTGCGCTACCGGTAATAATGTTGATCATTGGCTTGTTTGTTTACTTTCATGCTGAACGCAAACAAAACAACGGTGAGCCCGTGTTGTCTGAAATGGTGAGTCGGGAAGGTGAATTTAAATCACTATCTGAAGTCTCTGGTATTGGTACGCCCAAACATTATCTTTGGTACACCAGTGAAAATAAATCGCGAGGTGTACGTATTACTGCACAGCAAAGAGATGAATTGAGTGAGCTTTCAAGCGGGGATGCGTTAACGCTTAATCTGGTTCCCCGTTTGTCCGGGTCGTCTGTGTTGTGGGCATACCAGATTGAAAATAATGGTCGGGTTCTGGTCGATGTGTCTGCCGAATGACATGATGCAGGCCGGGGCGTAGTGCCCCGACCTTAATAGCATTACCTATTTATTGCTTCGTAGATTTCTTTCGCATTTGGAATGCCGCGATCTGCGTAGTCTTTATATATCTGCTCCATGCCGGCTGCAGCAGCGGCCTCCATTTTTGCCCGTTCCTCGTCTGAAACAATAATCCACTCGACATTCAGTTCACCCGCTGCCTGCTGCTCTTTGGCCCATTCGAGTGCAGCTTCGTCAGCAAGATGAAATGCACGTGCCAGTTCGAGTGAAAAAGGCAAGCCTGAAATTTCGTCAAGTATCGCGCGATGTTCATCGCTCAAACCTTCATAACGTTCTTTGTTCATCACAAAGAATACAACGTTGAATGTAGCTGGCGTGTTAAGAATGGCATAGTCGGCCACCTCATCCAGATTCCACGGTGGCATGATGTTATTTATCGACGAAATCGCACCGTCGATTGTTCCTGTACTCAGACCCGTGTAGTGTTCAGTTGGATCCATTTGCACCGGCACTGCGCCCATGCCCTGGATAACGGGCGTGGTCATCGATGCAAACGGAACGAGCTTGGCACCCTTCATACCTTCAATGGTAGACATGTCTCTTGTGGCTATGATCATTCCGCCAGCGGGGTTTGCAAGTGCGAGAACCTTTACTTCGGACCATTCGTCAGCCAGATAGTCGTCATACACCGCCCACAAACGCTCGGTGGAGTCCATTGCATCTATGGACTTGCCTGGCGGTATCGCCAGCAGAGTTTTCGGAAACAGGGTGGCTGTTGCTGCAGCAACACCAAAGGTTATATCTGCCACACCTTCGACTGCGCGTTTGTATTGTTGCGGGACACCAGCACCCAACTGGCCGGCTGGATAAAGTTTCATGGTCAGTGTGCCGTTTGATCGCTCGGTGATCTCTTTGTCGAACCAGGCAAGCGCACCGGTTACGGTTTCATGACTTGGTGGTACGAAAGTCGCGACAGACAATTCTTCCGCGCTTGTGCTTTGAGCTGCGCCGGCAAACATCAGCGGTATTGCAGCGACCCTTAACATTTTTCTGAATTGCATCAGCTTTCTCCTCTGGTAGTCAGATGCGTTCCTAATGTCTCCCCCACGTTCTTGTCATCGCTTCAGCATTGTCGATTTGGTACGAATCGCTGTGCAGATCTGGATGGCGTTGCGCGGTCTGACGATGGCTGTCAGTACATATTTCCGCTAGTTTGGGATCCCAAAAATCTCAAATACGGCTTTTTCTTCTCGATATATTGATGTATGAGACCAATAATTGCAAATTTGGGATCCAATTACAACAGCTGTACGCTAATCGCGCTCAATCGATTGCGCAACTGATATTTTTGCAAGACCGATGTCTGTTGATGATTCTGAGAGATTTATTTCGGCACTGAACCGGTTGGTTTTCAGACATTGACGCTGGCGAACGGGCTTCTTGATCAACACACTGTGTATCGACTGAAACCCAGGCCTTCCCGGCGTTGTCCTCTCAAATTTTAGTCAGCTTAAATTTCACCCAATATGCTTAATACGAATTGTGCTCATCAAAGCTATTCAATTCTCAAAGCAATTCAATTCATTGCAATAGACCATTGCATTTATTAATTTCGCTGTGCAATGATTATCGGAATGGAAGATAAGTCCACATAACTTACTTAATTGTTGAGTAATGCTATGTCGATTTATCTCAGTAAATGAAAATTCAAGCTGTAAGGAATATTCATGATGTATTTACTGCCCAGGAAGATCTTGGCTTTTTTCTCTGCTCTTTTATTAGCTTCGTGTGGCGGAGGCAGCCCTGAGCCAATAAATCTCGCTACGTCTTCCCTCACTGTTCTTAGTAGTAATCCGGAAATATCCTATCCGCTGAAAATGTCTGTGAGTGTCACAAGCGATCGCGCGGTAGGTGAAGCGTTCGTATCACTGTTTGTCATGGAAAAAAGTGACGACCCGGATGCAGAAGTTCGGCAAATACCGTTAGGTACAGAAGTCATTACCGATGTTAACGCAAGCGAACGGCCATATGAATTCATAATGAATGTGCCTGCTAGTGTTGAACTACCCGGAGACTACTATCTGGTTGCCATAGTTGATCCGACCGACGAAATTGTCGAAACCGATGAAGAAGACAATGCCACATTAACAGAAATTTCTATATCGCCTCCGTTGGTCCCGAACCTGTTTATTTCTGCTCTGGAGTTGGATCGTACTGCCTTGGAGATGAATACAGGGTCTTATGAAGATCTGGTTAATCTGGTTGAAGACAATATCTACAACGCAGATGCAGCATCGACGCTTACAGTTGGTGTTGAAGGGGTGCGAGAAAACGAAACCATTGCAGTAGAAGCGTTTGCCAACTTGCGAATGACAAGGTCAGATGTTGGTACAACACATGACGTGCCTTTGTATTTATGGAATACAGATGCAAATCGATATGTGAATGCATATGGAGTAGACCCGTCAACCGGTAGTTCAGAAGGTATTGAAGAATGGTTGCCTTTAGGAAACTTTGATCCGCAGCGAGTTATTGCTGAAGATGAAGAGGTGCAGCTTGATGATGTAACGCTTCATTCCACTTTCATGAATTTTTATATCCCCGGCAAGCTAGGTAGCGAGCTTGCGTATGAAATGCGATATGGGCATCGGCAGGTATTTACACTCAATGCAGAATTTGCGACGAGACCCCCGCCAGATTTAAATGCTAGTGCAATTCGTGCATTGAAATCATTTCTCTCCAACCTGCCAACTAACAATATTGATGGAGATGAAAGTGACGCTATGGCGGTCATGAGTTTCAGTATATGCGTCAAAATCCGACCGGTTGATCAATCGTTATCGGAAACCACTGTCGAGGACAATGAAACTTGCATGCCACTGACTGTTACCTTGCCACCAGTGGAGTCCACCATTTTGCCGCCAGTTGATCTTGATGGCTATGAGCCAGTGTTCAGTCGCCCTGCTGGTCCGCTGGAAACCAGCATCGGGTATAGCACTAAGGGAGGTGGTTCTGCATTTGGGTTTGGCCTCGATTTTGGAAGTTATGCTACCGCAGACAATCGAGGATATCGTGAGGGGATTCATGGAGATGTACCTTTGACCATTTTTGGCAAAGAGTACAGCTTCATGAAGCTAGACGTTGATGCTCAATTAGTTCCCGACTACCGCGGTAAACCTGCATCCGAGAATTCTGAATTCTCAGTTGAGTTCAAACATGCAGGACAATTGCTGGCCAGGATGATTGAAGTACCCAGCGATACGCAAGTTTCATTGAGACTAGACCAACTCACGGTCACTAAAGAACTGCCAAATCGCGAAAAGGGCATTGTAGAGAGCACAATATTCGTTGGTCCAATACCATTGAGTGTTGGTGCGTACGCACTCGGGAATATTGGACTAGATATTAAACCGTTTGTGTTTACATCAAGCGATGCCACTAGCCATAAGCTGGGTGTGGAGGCTGGGCCTTACGCCAATATGGAAGCCTTCTTATACGCGAGTGTGGGTAGTCGAAGATTGCCGGTTGATGTGGGTATTGAGGGTGTTTTAACGCTTTTAGACGCAAGGTTTGTGTTGTTCAACGGCGTGGACATTGAAGTTATAGAGCAGGCTGAATCGGACGACCCTGTTGAGTTTATCATTCGTCAGGGCCCCAAAGGAACGATTGTGTTCACCGGTCCACAGGGGAAATTAAATTTGTTTGCTCGCTATACGGTACCCAAAATAAAGACATGTAAAATTGGTTTTATTAAAACTCCGTGTCCTGGTTTTGTAAAGCTCAAAGCCACCAAGAATTTATGGAGTTCTCCTGCGGCATTCAGATTGTCCGATGTTTTGTTTGAGTTACGCAATGCAGAACTGGACGTCGTTATCAGAGAAGGTCAAGAGCCACTGTATTTTCAACCGTAATGACTAGTCAACGTATGGGGTTGCTATTGGCGATTGTGCTTAGCGCCATCGTATATTTCGCCCTGATAAAGCTATACACAGTCAAAGAGCCGATAGATCCTGATAAAGCATCGGCCGAAATATCCTCGAAGCTCAGGTGGGATCTGCCAACCAGTCAGAACTATGAATTCGACTTTAACTCCTCTATGCATATGTCGGGAGAAGTCGATGCTGTTGGTCAGCGTATTAACATTCAAATGAGCGGAGACTTGTTGTTCCAGACGCTAAGCTCAACAGAATCTAGTGCCTCAGCTGGCATGAGGCTGACCAACGTAAGCATGTCCATATCCGGACACGAAGATGCTAACGACAACCTTGGGCTCGAATCGCCGTTTCGAGTTACATTCCATTTTGGAGCCGTTCCCACAACCTTTGAATTTCCCGCAGAGGTTGATGCGGAATCGCGGTTAATACTGCAGAACCTGATTAGAACATTCCAGGTACATACCCAAGAGGGTAGCAAGAACTGGGTAGTCACAGAGGAACACTCTGCTGGCCAATATGAGGCTGTATATCACAGGGTATCGGATGACACATGGTCAAAGTCGAAACATCGATTCAGTGCAAGTCCTGATCAGCCGTTGTTGGGCGAAGCCGAGATCCTGTCCGATGAAACTGTGTACTTCGACCCGGCCTCCAACTGGATAGTCGGCATGCACATTGAAGAGACGCTAAAAAGTCCGCAAACCGGAGGTCCTTCCATTTCAATTAGTAACCGTGCGTCATTACAACTTAAATCTAAACCATCGCATCGGGTGGATGAAAGCCAGTGGGTGTTTGCGCATAGTTCCCTGGCAGATAAAGTTTTGATCGAGAAACAGGCTTTGCCCAGCTTGTCACCCAAGGAAGCCCGTCGCCATCTCTCCCAGGCTCTTACCGGGCTTGATACATCGTCTGGTGGGCGATCGGTACATATTCACCAAATAAGAGACCTCTTGCTACAGGACAACACATTGGCAGCAGAGCTACTTCAACACATGTTGTCGCAGTCATACACTGATCGAACCATAGCCGATCTCTTCTTAGCTTTGGAATTGGCCGGTACAAAGGAAGCTCAGGCAGCATTGAGTTCTATTATTGTGGATGCGAACGCATCGTTGCGAGATACGCTGCGAGCGATTATCGCGCTCGCTGGGGTATCAGAGCCAGAAGCGTCCACCGTGGCTACTCTGTGGGACACAGTAGCCACCTCAGACGAGCAGCTATCCAGCACCGCTATGTTCGCACTGGGAAGTATAGGTCGCACACTCAATGCTGTTAACAGCGATGGGTATGCAGAAATCAGGGACAGGTTGTTGTCCGGCGCGTATGCATCAGCTGATTCGCAACAACGTGCGGACTATACGTCAGCACTGGGGAATACCCGAGATCAATCCTTGGTGAATGATGTCTCCTTGCTTTTGCAGGATTCCAGTGTGGCAGTTCGCAGGGCGGCTGCATCGTCGTTATCGCACGTAGGCTCGGCTGAAACCACCGACGTTTTGCTTACCCAACTACAGCAGGAGCCCAATGGAAAAGTACGGGCCGAAATTTACAATTCGCTAACCGAGTTATCGACAACTAACAGCTTAGCAGTTGGTTCATTAATAACATCTTATGAATTGGAAACGGAAGAGAAAGCCCGTTTTGCCATGGCTGGCTATTTAGGAAAGCACATTCGACAACATCCAGAAGCCAAACCGTTGGTTTACTCAATTTTAAAATCTGAGCCATCTAAGCGCGTGCGTCAACGTTTGGCTGAGGCCATCGCCACATTGGAGTTTGACGAAAGAGCTGTCGTAGAGAACAACTAAGCTCTTTAGATCTTCTAGTCAGTGTCCGACGTCTTTTCTACTGTTTGTTCAAATATTCAATCAACGATTGAAGCGACGCGTGATCATCAATTCCCTTGAAGCTCATTGTTGTGCCTGGAATATATTGCTGAGGATTGGTTAAAAAAAGACTTAGCAGTTCTGTGCTCCATACAAGGTTTTTCTTGGCAAATCTGATCATTGCTGGTGAGTAGTTATAGTTGGTGATAGCCACAGGGCGGTTCACGATCGATGTAAGGTCAGGGGCTACCTGACTATTACGATGGCAAGCTGAACATTGTTGATATAGCTCGGCACCCGTAGCGCTTTGTAAGGTAACGTATTTGTTTCGGAGTTGAATTAACTGATCGGTTTGACTAATGCTGAAAGTGTCTAGTATCTGTTTCATTGCAATAGCCTGGTCCCAGGACATTTGCGACTCGAGTAATGCCATTTCTGCTGCTAAAGCATGAAGTTCTGCGTTGTCAGTAACGTTGCTTTGTCGCCATGAGGAAAGTGATTTCAGGAATTTCTCTCGCACAATGAGGTAGGCGTGCAAATTTATCGCGTCTGTTTTAGCAGCCTTTACCAACTGTGCGTGTTGATCTTCAGTTAGATAGGAAACTACTTCATTTGCC
The DNA here is from genome assembly GCA_937981955.1 of uncultured Granulosicoccaceae bacterium. GTDB lineage: Bacteria > Pseudomonadota > Gammaproteobacteria > Granulosicoccales > Granulosicoccaceae > Granulosicoccus. The sequence continues at coordinate 17,742 of CALJNA010000031.1, read as the reverse complement.
AGCACTCCTCGTTTCACCCCATGGTTTGATTCGATTCGCATGCTGACAAAACCAAAATGCTGACTGGGTTTGCCGATTGTCTCATAAGCAAAATCTTCAAGATTTCCGGTGGTCCAGCTAAGCAGTCTTGCTGCCAGATTAAACGCTTCCTGTTTTTGACCTCGCGGCAGTTTTTTTAACTCGTCGATGTTTACACTCACTTTGCCAGCTTGTCCAGACGTGTGTTTTTGACGAATCTCAACTAGTAATGCCATTTGCTGAGGTGTTAACGTGCCGATAATTTCTGAAAAGCCCTTAGCCAGCACCATACCCAGCTTCGCTTCATTTATTGCATATAGCTTCGCGAGTTCGATAAAAATTTGCCGATCCTGATTGCCCCGCTGTCCGTTAAGCAGTTCGTTGAGAAAGTCGTTGGCCTGCAAACGTTTGGAATGCGTTTCTTTTATGAGAGGACTTTGTGCATTCAACTGTTTGAACAGGCTGCTGCGCTGAGACTCTGTTAATACCGATAGAGTTTCTCGTCCTGCTTCGGAACGTTTTAAACTGTGTGCGCTGGATACACGCATTTTTACAAAGCCAAAATAGTTGGCGTATCTTCCTACGCTGACGTAGTCAATTTGTTCCTTGTTGCCGGTTGACCAACTGAGCAATCTGGATGCGATTACCTGCTTGTGTTTTTGCAGATCGTTATCTGCGTTGCTGACAGACTTCAGTGTTTGTGCAGCTGGAACACCGCAGAACATAGAAATAGACAGGGTAAGAGAGCACAACGATAATGTTCGCATTGAAAATACTCATTAGGGTGTATTAGAAACCTAATGAATCAATGTGCAATAAATATGAATGGAAGCGGGTGCCGTCGCTAACTGGCCAGCTTGAGTGCTGATGAGCGATAGAATGCCTAACCTACTTGTTTTGTTTCACCGGAGCGACGGGTAAAGCAGAGCCTGACTACAAGTCCTGGATTGTTATCCTCAAGCTTTAGCTGTGCGCGATGAATTCGCACTACCGCCTGCACAAGGCTTAAACCCAAGCCGTTTCCGGGTGAGTTACGCTCGTTTTCCAGTCTAACGAACCGTTCGAATACTCTCTCGCGTTCCTCGACAGGAATGCCAGGTCCGTTATCACGAACGACAATTTCAAACTCATCATCATTACCCTGTAACTCGATTGAGACTTTACCGGGCATTGGTGTGTATTTAATGGCGTTGTCGAGCAGATTGGTTACGGCCTGACCGATCAGGTGTCGGTTACAGTAGTAAATCGGATTGTCCGCAATGTTAGCCTCGAATTGCATGCCAGCATCTTCTGCAACGGCATCGTACAATTCGGATAACTCTTCCATCAAATCGCCAATGGGTGCATCTGTCCATTGTGCACCATCGATACCGGCTTCCAAACGGGCAATGCTCAGCATGGCATTAAAGGTTTGAATCAGACTGTCAGCATCGCCAATAGCGCCTTCCATTTCTTCCCGATAGCTGTCCGGGTCGCGCTCTTCAAGCAAGGTAACTTCAAGACGATTACGCAGACGCGTTAGTGGGCTGCGCAAATCATGCGCCACATTGTTTGTCACCTGTTGCATGCTTTTCATCAGGTCTTCAATACGATTGAGCATTTGATTTAGCTTGGTGGCTATCTCATCAATTTCATCGTCTCTTGCTGTTACTGATAAACGTTGCGATAAATCACCACTCATAATCTCGGTGGCTGTTCTGTTAACCGAATCGATACGACGTAACATGCGCATACCAATCCAGACACCACCAATCAGCGAGAAAAACAGTGTGAGTAAGGTAGCGCCAACAACCAACGCAAAAGTATGATCCAGCAACGCCTTTTCATCACTGATCTCGTGGCCTATAGTGAGCTTGAGTCCGTTCTTTAGTTGGGTTTCAGCAACTCGCACCGGGTTAAATGCGCGAGGGCTTCCAGGTGGAAGATCGGCTACATCACCCATGTTCTTGGTGGTGTGTGAACGCATCGACTTCATGCGTATCGGCATGTTTTCATCGGTAACGTCTTCGCTGGAACTGGCGGTTTCATTGTTCGCCAGATAATAGAAACGACCATAGGTGTCGATCTGGTTTCGGCGTTGTATGGCTTCAAGTAATTCAGGTAATGCGGCGGAATTATAAAGATTGATCAGATAATCGGTTTCCAGACGCAGGCGGGCATCAACTTGTGAGTCAATTTGCGTTCGTGTGGACCAATAAATAAACCCGAGCGTGGCTGCAGACAAGGCGCTAAACAAGGTTGCGTAGATCAGGGCAAGACGAAACGCCGACGTTCTGAACAGGCGACCTCGGTCAACCTGCTTCATCGGTAGCTTCTTGTCTTTGGTATCCGCATCATCAGCAGCGCGGCTACGTGTGCCTGGCATAACCGTGCTCATTGTGCTCCGGTCTGGATGGCGGTGCGTAACACCGGTGGTTGGGTGAGTCTTAAATGACTTGGCATAACATCAAGTTTAGCGCACTTACGCCAAAGACAAAAAAGCCGGGCGAATGGCCCGGCTGCTATTGGTTTTCGTATTGTCTCAAGGTGTGTTTGCACACCTGAATGCCTGCGGCATTCGCCTGATGTTACGAGGCTTCGACGCTGCTGTTCATTTCCTGCAGCTTATAGCCCGCACCGCGGACCGTGTGCAGCAGCGGGTTGTCGAAGTCTTTATCTATTTTGCTTCGAAGCCGGCTGATTTGCACGTCAATAACGTTAGTCTGCGGGTCGAAGTGGTAGTCCCACACATTCTCAAGCAGCATGCTGCGAGTGACCACTTGCCCGGTGTGTTGCATAAGGTATTCAAGCAATCGAAACTCACGCGGTTGCAGATTGATGTTCCTGCCTGATCGGGTTACTTTGTGTTTGATTAGATCAAGCGTTAAGTCACCTACGTGCAAAACCGTACCTTGAACACCTGCTTGAGCGCGACGAGTAAGCGCCTGTAGCCGGGCGGTCAGTTCACTTAATGAATAAGGCTTTGTCAAATAATCATCGCCGCCGGCTTTCAAACCCGTTACGCGTTCATCGACATCATCAAGCGCACTGAGAATCAGTACCGGTGACATGTTGCCCATTCGGCGTAGTTCTTCAATGATTGACAAGCCATCGCGCTTTGGCAGCATTCGGTCGATGATATGAGCATCGTAGGCGTTGGATACCGCCATCTGCAGACCTTTTTCACCGTCTGCCGCATGTTCCACTGCGTGCCCGCTTTCTGTCAGACCTTTGACAAGATAAGCTGCCGCTTCTGTATCGTCTTCGACTAGTAAAATTCGCATACTGCCCCCACTGTTGTACCGTTATGTAATCCTGGATAACGAACTACACAACCGATTGTGTCGTCTAAATGACAGAGATGTAATGCAACACCTATGTCACTTAATCCGTTATTTGTTTTACGACGTTTAATGCATTAAAGATTCAATTAAATCCCTGGAGTTCCGAAGCATGTCCACATTTTCATCAAATCACAGAAAGACTCTGATGCCCTTACGCGCTCGATTGTTGCAAACCAGAACACCTAGAATATATCGAAAACCGGTTTTCTGGTTAGTTTTGATGTCGTTTCTTGCTGTAACGAAATCCTTTGCCGATAGTTTGCCCAATTTCAGTGCTCTAGTAGACACAGAGGGTGATGCGGTTGTGAAAATCTCCGTTATCACCGATTCCGGTCAGGATGGATTTAGCGGCATCCCAGGTCTCGATCTCGAGCAGCTGCCGGAAAATTACCGTCGATTCTTTGAGCAATTACCGTTAAATCCGGACCGCCGTCAACGACGAGGTACCGGTTTTGGTAGTGGTTTCATCATTGATTCATCTGGCTATGTGATAACCAATGCGCACGTTGTAGATGGCGCAGTCGACATAAGAGTCGGTTTAAACGACAGACGTGAACTACGAGCCACTTTGATTGGTTCCGACAAATCCAGCGACATTGCGGTTTTGAAAGTCAACGCGAAAAATCTTCCTGTCGTAAAAATTGGGGACTCGGACACTATAAAAGTTGGCGAATGGGTATTGGCTATTGGTTCACCTTTTGGCTTCGAACATACCGCAACGCAGGGCATAGTGTCGGCTCTGTCGCGCAGCTTGCCGGACGATACCTATGTGCCGTTCATCCAAACAGATGTGGCTGTCAATCCAGGTAATTCGGGTGGGCCGCTGTTTAATACTGGTGGAGAAGTTATTGGTGTTAACTCGCAAATCTATTCTCGCTCTGGTGGTTATCAGGGGCTGTCATTTGCTATTCCGATAAACGTGGCTATGTCGATCGCTGAGCAACTTCGTGAAACCGGTTTTGCAACACGTGGCTGGTTGGGGGTGCGCATACAAAACGTCGATCAATCACTGGCTGAATCTTTTGGTTTGACCAAACCGGAAGGTGCGCTGGTATCGGAAGTAACACCAGACAGCCCCGCAGAAAAAGCCGGCATGCTCGCTGGCGACATCATTCTTGAATTCAACAACAAGTCAGTACCGTTTTCCAGTGCGTTACCTCCGTTGGTTGGTGTGGTTAAACCGGGTACGACGGTTAAAAGTACCGTGCTCAGAGACGGTGAAGAAAAAACCATCAGGATCACTATTGAGCCATTGGAAAGCGATGTGGATAAAGGTCGTGAAGTCATCGCCAAAGGTAAAGACTCATCGAGTTTGGGCGTGGTTGTCGCACCACTTGAGAAAAGTGAGTTGTCGGAAATGGGATTGGAAAACGGGGTCCGTGTTACCGAAGTTGATCCCGATGGTGCGGCCGCTACATCCGGCATATTACCTGGCGACGTCATCGTTTCATTCAATCGCGCAAAGGTTGAGTCGGTTAAGCAGTTGGAATCACTGGTGAAGGATGCGCCGGAAAATCAGTCAATGCCATTGTTGGTTCAACGAGAGGATTCGCCGATATTCCTTGCGATTACATTGCCTCGCGGCTAATGGGCTAACGCCGGATTTAATCTTTGTCTGTTGAATCCGGCGACTCGTCCGTCACCAATACCTCTTCAAGCTTCAAACCGGTTAGTTTATTAACGGTGCGCCAGATGAAGTAGAAGATAGCCAGCATCATTAGCGTTGACGGAATGGCAATCATTGGGTAGCTGAGCAAGGTCATTTTGCCCAGCTCTTCGTTAAACGCTTGTGATCCACTTTCGCTGGTCACGATAGCTTTCGCGAGAACGTAGTTCATCACCGCCGAAAAAAGAAACGTCCCGGCAAAAAACAAGTTTGCCCGATCGAGCTTCTTTTCAAATTCGGGTTTGTTGTTGTTCTGTGCTAACGCTGTTTCAATGCGATCGACATTCATGAGTTTTGGATTGAACAAAAGCTTTCGAACAATCGGAAAACCCATTTTATTTGCAACCAGAACACCAATGCCAATAATTAACGGGATAGCGGCCTCTTTTACGGCCAGCCACTGAGCGTCAATTTTTAACAGGCCAATACCGCCAGTAAGTAAAACGCTGATAATACCCAGCAGCGCTATGTAGTTACGCTTCTTGTTTCCAATGAGTTCGTATAGCCCCCAGCCAATAGGAAAAGCCAGAGCAACAACCAGTGCGCCAGCCGGACCCAGGTTGTCTTCGCCGCTGAACTTCATCAGGATAATCGACGGAATAATGATGCTGACAATCAAGTCAACAAAAGGACGTTGTTTAGGTTCTTCTTCGGTCACTGGACTACGGTGATGTGTTTGTCGGATGTTATGTTTAAATTGAAAAAGGCCGCCTTGCGGCGACCCCGTGTTCAAGCTGACAATCAGTCAACTAATAGAGCTAAAGCCCGGCAGCCGCATTTTTGCGCTACTGGTAGCAATGCCAATGGCGCTTACGCTACAGATGCTCCGCTCAGAACTGATCTGCCAGTCATCAAAACACTAGACATTTGATCACCTCCTCTACGTTTGCTAATCGAATACTGAGCGTAGCATGAAAACACGGGGTTTGTTCAAGTCTCAAAGGGAATTGGAAGCTGTTACGGCGTTGGCAGAGCCTTTGACGTCTCTGATGCCACACTGGAAATAAGTCTTGGAGCGCCGGAACCCAGTCTTAGTGAGCGATACGTGACCTTGTTGGCTCCTATGTCGATATTCGACACCGTGACATTAAAAACGCGAGAACCATCGAGCACCTGTAAGGTAATATTGTGCGTACCTTCGTGTAACGGAATTTGTACCATCGATATATGTGCTGGCAAGGTTTCCCAGCTGCGTGTATCGGCTTGTTCGGTTATGAGCATGGCGGCGGTGATTAAACCACCGAATCCGTCTGCGCGTTTTTCCAATGCGCGTGCAAGCTCTTTTTTGGCTGCAATTCGAAGCGCCTGTTTAAGCGCAATTTTTTTACCGCGTGCGGCCAGCGCTGATCTGGATATATCCACGAGTTGTGTGGTTACCATATCGGCAGCAACCGTTTCTCCGTTCTTCACTGCAGTAAATTGAATATCAGGACGCGGAATATCCGGATACACCGGAAACGATGCAAACAGTTCTGGATCGACATAAATTTCACCTGCGATCTTTCTTGGAATAGAGCCGGTTTGCAGAAACAACACCAATTCGCCTTTATTGTCTCCAACGCTGGCGCTGGTGCTAATCAGGTTTTTAAATTTTGTGGCATCCTGCTCTCGACCAAGTCGTCGCGCATTTTGCCAGGCACGTCTGGCAATGCCGGTATCTCTGCCCGAATCGTTTATCAGCTTTTTATATTCAATGTGGGCGCTATCGGTTTTGCCGGCTTGTTCAAAGCTCATTGCCATCAGCGCACGGGTATACCAGTCGTTTTTGAGTGTATCGCCATGCTCTGCATAGACTTGCAATGCCTGGCGCGCTTCAACCGCAGCACTTTCATATTGATTCAACAACAGAAAGTTCATCATTTGAAAGGTATGAATCCACAACCGTTCGCTGTACTCGCCTTTATATGAAATCACCCAATCGTTGGTAATTAGCGATGCACCTTGTTCTCTAACGCCAATGAAGTCGATGCGATTTAACAGCTCTCGAGCGGATTTGAACGCATCAATGCTCTCTTGATAGTTGCCCGCTGTGTGTGCAATCAGTCCGTGATCAAGATAAGCCAGCAATTGATTTCGGCTTGAGACTTTTTCATTGTTAAGCGTGTCGAGTGCAGCCTGAGGCTGGCCACTGTAGAACTGACTCCGGGCGTCATAGAGTGAGCCACTGCTGGCACAGCTCTGCAGCAGTATCATCATGCACAACAGATAAGCATGACGACACTTCACTGCACGATGCATCTGCATCACTCGGTGGCGCAAGGTGGAGAACACGGCGTGTTATCAAGGACAGTTATAACTACCAGCCAATAATTGGCTGCTTGGATTCGCGCGCAATCTCAACTGCATCAGCCCAGCTGACTTCGCCGGTTTGAATGTTCGTCATTTCAAGATTCAAGCTGTAGTAAACGAGCTTGCGCTTATTCAGGCGCCATTGTCTGGGCTGATTTTTCTCGATAGAGCGAAGCGTTCCGGCCAGAATGTAATTTGCACCAAGTTGTTGTCCTTCCACAATGCGTTGTTCAGGTGGTACGAACCCGGCGTACTGGAAGTCTGCCTCGCTCAGCGCATTATCTCGCTGTTTACGATTCACGAAACGGTATTCGCCTGCTTGAATCAGGGCAAGTCTGATGTCGTCACTGATGCCACCGGTGTTGATGTGTTCCGCCGTTTCGTTGGCAATGCCATAGGTGACAATGATGGGTTTTGCTGTTTCGCGACCCATTAACGTGGTGTTCAGCAAGCTATCTGTCAATTTTGCAACAATCTCCTTTTTATCAGAGAAATCGTAATTGGCATCGTAGTGCACTGTTTCTTCGTTTGGATCAATTGATTTAGTCGTCGCAGCGCAGCCCGTAGCTAGCGCTGCGGCAGTAATAATGGCCACTTTAAGTGGGCGGGTGAAGCTGGTTGAAAGCAGTTTCATGTGTTTTCCTCGCAAAAATGCGTGAGTATTGTCAAATGCTTAAATAGAGTGTGCAATTGCTAAACCGTTCTTTCAAGTAACGACTTGTAACCAAGTAACGACATGTAACGGTTCAAAAATCGATCAGTTCCTGTTCTCCGGGGCTGCGCAAAAAATCGAAGTTCCCCACAAAAACATAAAAAACCGGTCAAATTCGACAATGTGTTGCAGCATTGTGCCGTTCGAGCATTGTCCGTAAAAAACCGGTGTGTTATTTTTTTATCCACATGTAGACCTACCAAGCGAAGACCAAGAGCCAGGAAGGACACTTGAACAAGCCTCGTCAGAAATCCCCAACCGCGCTAGCGCTAAGCAATCGGGTTCGATTGCTGCTGGTGCTGCTGTGCATCGGTATCGCCGGTATCCTTGTGGTTTTCTTTTTCAGGCATTTATCGAACATTGCGTCGCAGCACGTCGCCGAAGTAGCCACTTACGCCAACAAGGGCGTCATCACAAACCTGACCGAGATATTCCAGATACCGGCGCTGATGTTTTTTGGCGTGCTGGTCGCCTATTGTGTGCACGAGCTTTACAAGTCATACCAGGCAATGAACGACCCTGAAACCTACCGCAACCGAACCAGTCGCGGTGTGGATGTTGGTAATGTGGCAGGTCGTAAAGCCAAGCGAGCAGAAACCCAAAAAAAACCGTCGGCTTCCAAGGCTGCGGCACGACTCGCCAGCGCGAGTCAGGCCAAAAAAGAACGTAAACGCAAAACACCTTTGACCGCTGGCAGATTGCCTTATATTAAAGATGAAACCGAACTGCCTGGAATGACTGAGGTTACCAAAATACCCAGCGTTACCGGCGTCAAGGAAAAAGACTAAGTCAGATCGGAACGTGTTCGCTTAACCGCGTTCGCCCAACCAGCAATGGCTTGTTCTCTGTCTTCATTTTGCATAGTCGGACTAAACGCTTTTTCCTGTTGCCAGTTGCTGGTTAAATCATCCAGCGACGCGTAGATGCCACACTGCAATCCAGCCAGATACGCTGCACCTAATGCCGTGGTTTCCGTTTGCATCGGGCGTTGAACCGGCACATTCAAAATATCCGCTAGCGTCTGGCTAAGCCAGTTATTTTTAACCATACCTCCATCAACGCGGACGGTATCCAGCGCTGCGCCATCACTTCTAATGGCATCGAACAAATCCATAGTCTGAAAGCAAACTGATTCAAGCGCCGCTCTTGCAAGCTCTTTTGGACCGGTATCGCGGGTTAAACCAAACAGCGCCCCTCTGGCGTCGGGGTCCCAATAAGGTGCACCCATCCCGGTAAATGCTGGCACCAGATAAACGCCTTGATTGTCGTTCAAGTCGCTCGCCATCGACTCTGTTTCGTCGGCAGATTGAATCACACCAAGGCCATCTCTTAACCACTGAATAGCAGCGCCTGCGACAAATATAGAACCTTCAATTGCATATGTTGTTTTGCCGTTCAAGCGATAGGCAACGGTTGTCAGCATCTTATTTTTTGAAGCAATGGCTTTATCGCCCGTATTAAGCATGACGAAACAGCCTGTACCGTAGGTGCTTTTAACCATGCCCTCCTCAAAGCAGACCTGGCCTATTGATGCTGCGTGCTGATCCCCTGCAACACCGCAGATGGGCAGTGATGTACCCAGGACGTTTACGTCGGTCTGCCCGAAGTCAGCAGCGCAGTCTTTCACAACAGGAAGTAGCTTGTCTGGAACACTTAACAGCGAGAGCAACTTGTTGTCCCACTCATTTTTATGAATATTGAACATGAGAGTGCGGCACGCGTTCGTCGTGTCCGTCGCATGGACCTCACCACTCGTTAATCGCCAGATTAAAAAACTGTCCATGGTGCCAAATGCCAGCTCACCTTTTTCCGCACGTGCTCTGGCGCCGTCAACATTGTCGAGTAACCATGCGACCTTGGTGCCTGAAAAATACGGGTCGAGCAACAAACCGGTACGTGAAGTTACGTCGCTCTCGTGTCCTGCATCTTTGAGTTCTTTGCAGAACGGAGCTGTTCGACGGTCTTGCCAGACAATCGCATTGTGGATGGCTTTACCGGTTTTTCTGTCCCAGATAACCGTGGTCTCGCGCTGGTTGGTAATACCAATTGCCGCGACTTCCCGGCCCAGGTCAGCGGCCTTTTTTAATACCTCTTTGCACACGGTAAGTGTGGTTTGCCAGATTTCCTCCGGGTCGTGTTCAACCCAGCCGGATTGAGGGTAGATTTGCGTGAATTCCTGCTGTGAAACGGCAACGCTCGAGCCATCCTTTTCGAATAGCATCGCTCTGGAACTGGTCGTACCCTGATCAATGCTGAGTATGAGTGGTGCTGACATGCTCTCTCCGGACTGGCAGTTGGTCTAATAGCGCTTGCGATGCAGCCGGGAACGGCTGTTTTACGACGCTTTTCAAGCGCAGAATGGTAACACTTTTCGGCGCAATCTTCGTTTTAAGTTCGAATAGTAACAATTGCAGGTAAAAAACGAATATACTGGTGCTTTGCTAATCGACTGCAAGTTAATCGATGACTCCGCTGATGGCGTCGCTTTTGCTGCATCGCCTTGGCGCGCTCCCAATATAAGGAAAAGACATGTCGGGCAGTTCCCACGCATCACCCAGTTCTGATCAGCCTGCGGCCGATGCATTTGATCTGGTGATTATCGGTGGTGGTATTAACGGTGCCGGCATTGCCAGAGATGCTGCCGGGCGAGGTTTGTCCGTTCTGCTGGTTGAGAAAGACGATCTTGCGGAACATACATCTTCAGCCAGCACGAAGCTCATCCACGGTGGTTTGCGTTATCTCGAACACTACGATTTCATGTTGGTTCGACATGCTCTGCAAGAACGTGAAGTGCTGTTGAAAGCAGCACCGCACATCATCTGGCCACTTCGATTTGTTTTACCACACCACAAAGCGTTGCGGCCCAAGTGGCTTATCCGCCTTGGATTATTTTTATATGATCATATTGGCGGTCGAAAGTTATTACCATCATCACACTCACTAGATTTAACCAAACATGAAAGTGGTGCGGCGTTAAAAAGCGAATTCAGTCGAGGCTTTGAATATTCCGATTGCTGGGTGCAAGACGCTCGGCTGGTCACATTGAATATAATGGATGCAGCTGAACGTGGCTGTGATGTTCGCACTCGTTGTGAATGTACAGATCTGGTCAGAGGCGAGGGTGAATGGTCAGTGCATTTACACAACAAACAATCTGATACACGCTCTGTGGTTAAAACTAAAGCGGTCGTTAACGCGTCCGGCCCATGGGTAGAGGCAACACTCGACCTGGATGAAGAGCACGATTCAAAACACGGTGTTCGATTGGTCAAGGGCAGCCATATTGTTGTACCTAAACTTTTTGCTCATGCGTACACGTACATTTTTCAAAATGCGGATAATCGTGTGTTGTTTGCAGTGCCATATGAACAAGACTATACCTTGCTGGGAACCACCGACGTAGAAGTTGGTGACGAGCCTGGTAAGCAGCACATTGATAATGATGAAGTTGACTACATTTGCAAAAGTGTCAGTGAGTATTTTGCCCAGCCTGTTAGCACTGACAGTGTGGTGTGGAGTTATTCAGGTGTCAGGCCACTCTACGATGATGCATCAGAAAATGCATCGAAAGTTACGCGCGACTACAAACTGGATTTAGACGTACGAAAAAATGCCCCGGTCCTGTCGGTGTATGGTGGCAAGATAACAACGTATCGCAAGCTTGCTGAACAGGCAGTGGATATGCTCAAGCCATTGCTCGAGTGTGACAAGGGGGAATGGACAGCCACAGCACCATTGCCTGGCGGTGATATTCCAAACGCCGACTTCGATGCATTTGTTGAGACAATCAAGCAGCAGTATTCATGGCTCGATAATAAAGTGCTAATGGACTACGCCCGCAACTACGGTACGCGTATTCATACTTTGCTGGCAAACGCGAATGACAAGGATGCGCTTGGGCAGCATTTTAGTGGTCCCCTGTATCAGGTTGAAGTGGATTATCTGGTTCAGCACGAGTGGGCACAAACCGCTGAAGATATACTTTGGCGCCGTTCCAAAAAAGGTTTGCACACTGATAAGGGAACCGATGCGTTGCTACAGCAATACCTGGATAGTCATTACGATTTCACGCAGCAATCTGCATTTCTAAAAGTATCGTAGCCATACAGGGATATCAGGCCGCTTTGATAACCGCGGCATCGGTAGAATTCAGCCAGTCAGCCAGCGTGTCTATGTCTGATGGCGGGTACATAATATTGCCCTGAATAAAGTTGCAACCGAGCATTGCCAGAATATCTCGATCGGTTTCGGTTTCAACAACCGTTGCGATAACGGCCGCATTCAGATGCTCTGACATATTAATAATGCCAGATATCAACATTTGCTTGACCGAGTTGTTATGCAAATCCCGGCACAAGAAACCATCTAGTTTGATGCTGTGCGGCTGAATATAGAGCAACGATTGCAGGCTGCTATGGGTGCCACCGAAGTTACTCAGGCTGATACCATAGCCTGCATCGCGAATTTCGTTGATGTTGCTCAGCAAAGCGTCGCAGTTGGCAATGCCTTTGTCATCTTCAACAATTTCCACACTGACCTGACTGGGCGATAGTCCGTGCAGTTGTGTTTCGTTCTGAAGGTGTAATACAAACTCCGGGTCGCGCATACGTTTCGTTGCTGCAGTGATGCTGAACTTGGAGACATCCGCTTTGTGTTCTGTCAACAATCGAATGCCGCGTAAACACTGGTTCAACATGACCTTGTCGATGTTAATCAGAACCTTGTCATCTGCGTGCTGTTCGAAGGCGCCATAGGTGAGTAAACCGAGGCTACTGTGCTGCCATCTGGCCATTGCCTGAATACCTGATACCAACCCTGATTGCAAACAGAATGTGGGCTGGAAATGCGCAACGATACTGCCGTTGTCGCACGCTTCACTCAATTCCTTTTTCATCGACTGCACGGCATCGAATTTGGAACGCATGAATGTATCGTAAAGATGAAACTGGTTTCGTCCTTTTTCCTTTGAGGTATACAAAGCCAGGTCGGCGTTTTGTAATAAGGTGTCCGGGTCAATTTCGTGTCCCGCTTCTTTGAATGCAACACCGATACTTGCGCCAATATTGTACTGATGCCCTTGCAATTGCATGGGCTGGTTCAGTGACTCGATCAAGCGATCTGCCAGCTCGGTCATGGACGTCACGCTACCGACTTCCGGGCAGGCGACGACAAATTCATCACCACCGATTCGTGCAACAAGGTCACCTGGCCTGACATTGGCGGTTAACCGATTCGCAACGACAATCAGTACTTCATCACCGGCAGCATGACCCAGTGAGTCATTGATTTGTTTGAACCGATCCAGATCAATTTGCAAGATGGCCGACCTGGATTGTTTGCTGAGAATCTCATTCAGGCACTCAAATAATTTTCTGCGGTTCGGCAACTCGGTCAGCGGATCCAGCATAGCCAAGCGTTCAAGATCGTCTGACACGTGCGATTGAGGGCCTTGCTGAGATGATTCAAGTACGGCATTGGCATCGTGTAATGAGGCCAGCAAACGGCTTAGAGCGTCGACCGATGACGAAGGTGCCGTGGTACTGCAGACAAACCCATAGGCGTGCCTGGGCAGTGAGACCCATTGTTCGGTTTCCAGTAGTACTGGCTCTTCCGCTTCCAGTCGGATGCCGCCTACCTCAACAATCAGTGCTTCTAAGTCACTGTTTGATGGGATATTCGCGTTGTTCATGTGTTCTATAATTTGATTAATCTGTGCGACTCGCTGTAGATGACCCGATTACATTCCGGTCGCTTGTATCTGTTGTCGGCTCAGCCGGTGAAAGACTGTATCTCTGCGGCAAGTTCACAAAGAGACGTAATACTGATTTTCAACCATGAATTACGTGAACGTGTCCTGCTGCCCAAAGTGCGTGTGAAGCAGTTAATATCAGAATTGGATTGGCGGTGTTTTTGTCGGCTTTTCTTCGTGCTCAGCAAGCTTTGAATGGTCGGTTTGGATAGGATTTATTTGGAACAGAAAATGTGCAGTAGTTCAAACTTAATGTTAGTTGTGCCACTTTTAATACGGCGCGCGTTTTGTCTTCTCAGCCTGTGTTTATATTCCGTCATCGGCAGTGCCGGATCATTGCCTGTTGCCGTTGACGGTGCGCCGTTGCCAAGCCTTGCACCCATGCTGGAAAAAGTCACACCAGCAGTAGTGAATATCTCAACGATCGGACGCGTTCGACAATCCGGCGGCCTGATGGACGACCCGTTTTTCCGCCGCTTTTTTGATCTACCGGAAACGTCAACGCAAACCCGGCCGCAAAGTTTGGGATCGGGCGTCATCGTTGATGCTGAACAAGGGCTTATCGTGACCAACGATCACGTCATTGCCAACGCGAGCAAGATACTGGTTGCGTTAAGTGATGGTCGAGAAGCTGGTGCAACCGTTATTGGCACTGACCCGCGGGCAGACATTGCGCTGATTCAAATCGATCTAGAAAACCTGGTTGAACTTGAATGGGCCGATTCTGATGCACTTCGTGTTGGTGATTTTTGTATTGCCATTGGCAACCCGTTTGGCCTTGGTCAAACGGTGACGTCGGGAATAGTCAGTGCGCTGGATAGAAGCGGACTTGGTATCGAAGACTTTGAAGATTTCATTCAAACCGACGCGTCGATCAACCCTGGTAACAGTGGTGGTGCGTTAGTTGATTTAAGCGGCAAGCTCATCGGAATTAACACCGCGATTGTCGGGCCATCGGGTGGCAACGTCGGTATTGGCTTTGCCATTCCAAGCAGTATGGCGGTTGATATCATTGATCAATTACTTAAGTTTGGTGAAGTCAAACGCGGTGAGCTTGGGATAGCCGCGCAGCCACTCACACCGGAGTTGGCAGAGGCGTTTGGTGTGAACTCTCGCTATGGTGTTGTTATCGGCCGGATCCGTCCAGGCTCGCCCGCTGATAAAGCAGATTTAAGAGTCGGGGATGTCATTACCACCATTGATGGCAAACCTGTTCGTGATGTACGTGCAGTGAAAAACCGCATTGGTCTGGTCCGGTTGGGGCAGCGGTTAAATATGGGTGTTATCCGAAACGGGAAACGCTTGAGCATCAGCGCAATTATCGAGGAGCTGCAGGCAGGTCATCCGCTACTGGAAGGCGCGCTTCTGGCTCAGGAAGTCACGGCCAACGGCCGTCCCTTTGTCCTTATTGAATCGATTGAGCCGGGTGCACCGATGGACGCAGCCGGGTTACAGGCTGGCGATATAATCTTGTCGGTGAACAAGCAATATGTGGAAACCGTCGCTGCGCTTGAAAGTCGTGCCGCACAGAGCGACGATTCGTTATTGTTGCTGGTGCAGCGCGGGCAGGCAACAGACTACGTTGAGCTTCGTTAGTTATTCGGCTTAAGAATAGCCCGGTGTGTTCTTTTCAACCCATCGGTGTGACCCGTCTTTAAGTGTTTCTTTTTTCCAGAAGGGTGCGCGACTTTTTAGTGCTTCCATTAAAAAGCGACAAGCATCGAATGCTGCAGCGCGATGAGCCGACCAAACCACAGTTAATACGATAGGTTCGCCCGGGGAAATGTCACCGACCCTGTGCACAATTAGCGCGTCTTGAATATCCCATTTCGAACGGGCGTCGCTAATCACTGCCTCCAGTTCTTTTTCTGTCATGCCGGGATAATGTTCCAGCATCATGCCGGTTACGTCATCGCCTTCGTTAAAGTTTCTCATGGTGCCGGTAAAGCTTGCCGTCGCACCAAAATCACCAGCACTCATACTGGCTTCATGCGCCTTTTGCAGGGAGGCAGGGTCGAACGACTCCGGTTTGATTAATACAGGCATGATGGCTAGCCACCGGTTATTGGAGGGAAGAAGGCTACTTCATCACCGTCATTGACAGGTTCAGTTGCATCCTTGTGCTCCAGATTGACCGAACACAACACATGTGGTGGCATCGGGTGATCGGTTGCCTGTTTCCACACGTCGCTGATGGTCTTTACCAGAGCGCCATCGACCTCGGTTTTCGGGTCGGTGATTTGTTCACGCAAACTGGCAAAGAATTTGACTCTAATAGTCATGTGCTTTTTCCGACTTTGGTACTAACATGATACCCAAAGTCCACCTGTGCGAGGAAGAAGATGAGTGAGCTGACCCATTTCAATGCGTCTGGAAATGCCCATATGGTCGATGTGGGAGACAAGGCCGTGACTCACCGGGTGGCGGTGGCCGGTGGCCTGATTCGAATGCTGCCCGAAACTCACGCCATGGTTTGCGCCGGAACCCACAAAAAAGGTGACGTTTTAGGCATTTCCAGGGTTGCAGGCATCATGGCTGCAAAGAAAACCAGTGAGTTGATTCCGCTTTGTCATCCAATTGGGCTGACTCGGGTCGATATTGATTTTCAGACCGATATCAATAATACGGAAATCCATTGTCAGGTCCGGGCCGAGGTGCATTCTCAAACCGGTGTAGAGATGGAGGCGCTGACAGGGTTACAGGTGGCATTGGCCACCATTTATGACATGTGCAAAGCAGTCGATCGAGCGATGGTCATTAGTGATGTTCGTCTGCTGGAAAAGAAAGGTGGGAAGTCCGGTCACTTCAAAGCTGAAGCGATCGATCAATAACCGATGACGCGATGTCACGCAGCTTCAACATGGCTGCACTACACTTTAGCGTCATAAAAAGAAACGGAACACATCGGTATGTTCCGGCGCAAAAGGTAGAGAGTGTATGAAAGTGTTGAAGTGGCTGATTGGTGGCGTGTTTGCGTTAGTGCTGTTTGCTGGCATCGGCATCGCGGCCGTGGTGTATCTGGTCGACTGGAACGATTTTCGAGACACTATACAAAATCAAACAAAAAAACACACCGGTCGTGACCTTACCATTGCTGGCGACCTTAACCCGTCGGTCTTTCCATGGGTGGGTGTGTCCATTGGTGATATCTCTCTTGCTAACGCTGAAGGCTTTGGCGATACCCCGTTCGCCAAAATGGGCAGCGCCGATGTCAAAGTGGAATTGCTTCCACTACTGAAAAAAGAAGTCAACGTCCGTACAGTAGAGTTGCAAGGTTTGAATCTTGATTTGCAACGCGCAGCCGATGGCACAACCAACTGGGATGATCTTATAAAGTCCAGTGTTGCAACCACTACAGAAAGTGGTGATGACAACACAGAAGTTGAAGTGGAAGGTGATACAGCGGCCATA
The DNA here is from genome assembly GCA_937981955.1 of uncultured Granulosicoccaceae bacterium. GTDB lineage: Bacteria > Pseudomonadota > Gammaproteobacteria > Granulosicoccales > Granulosicoccaceae > Granulosicoccus. Next base: position 574 of record CALJNA010000031.1, on the reverse strand, counting down.
GCCGCACTGGCGGTCGGTGGCATTTCAGTCAGCGATGCAAACCTGTCATGGACAGATGCGCAATCCGGAACCGATGCGAAGCTGACGAATTTCAACTTGAAAACTGGCGCTATCGAGCTGGCAAAACCGTTCTCTTTATCCACAGACTTCGGTCTGGCCAGCAATAGTATGGGACTTGCCGCAGACGTGAATGGTAAAGGTGAGGTCATGATTGATCTCGACAATCAGGTGTATTCCCTGAGTGGTTTATCGTTAACGACTAACGCTCGTGGAGATACTCTCCCCAACGGCAAGTTTGACGCGACCGTGGGTGCAAACATCATGGCCAAGCTTGCTGAGCAGAGTGTATCGGTACAAAATCTCTCATTAGCTGCGCTGGGCCTTGCTCTTAACGGACACATTGATATTGCGAATCTGGATACCGAGCCAGCTGTGGCAGGTCAATTGTCCAGTGAACAGTTTAATCCGATGGATTTGTTTGCAACGCTGGGCATTCCAGCACCGCTAACGGCTGATCCGTCTGTGCTGAAAAATGCCAGTTTATCTCTGGCCCTGAATGCATCACCATCAAGTG
>CALJNA010000030.1 GCA_937981955.1 uncultured Granulosicoccaceae bacterium | reverse complement strand
ATAACAGTGTCCTGGGAAATAAACTCAGATGGTCAGCCAGAACTCAGTGTTGTCGATAATGGACCAGGTATCGAAGCGCAACATTTATCGCGTTTAAGCGAGCGCTTTTATCGGGTCGATAAAGGTCGGTCGCGCGAGAGTGGAGGCACCGGGCTCGGCCTTGCCATCGTCAAACACGTTTCGCAACGCCACGGTGGGCAATTGTTTATCGACTCAACACCCGGGCTTGGTTCGCGGTTCTATGTTGAATTCCCTGCCTCGCGCATTGCCCGCGGCTCGAAGGTTATGAATTTCTAGCAAAGGCTTTACATTAGCGAAAAATCGGCATTATTTTGCGTATTTCGTCAGGGTTTATCGGCTTTTTTGTGCACCAATCGCAATCGTGTCATCGACATGTCATAAAAGGTTCCTATTCTCTCAGTCATTAAAACTGTTCCTTCAAACTTAAATTTCTGTTGAGAAACTGACAATGAAAAAGATTTCAATTTTGATGGGTTCCGTTCTGCTCAGCGCAGGGCTTAGTGCACCGGCAATGGCTCGCGATAACATCAGTATCGTTGGCTCGTCAACCGTGTATCCTTTTGCCATTGTTGTCGCTGAGCGATTCGGAAAAAGCACCGATTTCAAAACGCCTAAAATTGAAGCGACCGGTTCCGGTGGTGGTATGAAACTGTTCTGCTCTGGTCTTGGTGTTAACACCCCGGACATCACCAACTCGTCACGCCGAATCAAACAAAGCGAGTTTGACTCCTGCCGGGCGAACGGTGTAACCGATGTTATTGAAGTGCTGATTGGTTATGACGGCATCGCGATTGCCAACTCAGTGGATGCCGAACAATTCGACATGAGTACGAAAGATCTGTTCAATGCACTGGCAGCAGAAGTACCCAACCCTGACGGCAGTGAGACACTGGTGGCCAACCCATACCAGAAATGGTCTGACATCAACCCTGATTTTCCTGACAAACGTATCGAAGTCATGGGCCCTCCTCCAACTTCAGGTACACGTGATGCGTTTGTCGAGTTGGCTATGGAAGGTGGTTGTTCAGCGTTCGACTTTATCAAAGCGATGGAAAAGTCCGACAAAAACAAGTTCAAAACCGTTTGCCACACAATGCGTGAAGACGGCGCTTTCATCGAAGCCGGTGAAAACGACAACCTGATCGTTCAAAAACTTGAAGCCAATCCTGATGCGCTGGGTATCTTTGGATTCAGCTTTCTGGAACAGAATTCAGATAAAGTTCAGAGCTCGATTATCGACGGTTTCGAAGCCGACTTCGATAGTATCGCGGACGGTGACTACGCGATTTCAAGACCGTTGTACTTCTACGTTAAAGCACAGCATGTTGGCACCGTTCCTGGTATCGAAGAGTATCTGGCTGAATTCACCCGCGAAAGTGCCTGGGGTGAAGATGGTTATCTCACCGAAAAAGGGATGATTCCATTGGATGACGACCTTCGAGACGAAGTTGGCGATGCGGTGGCAAATTTGAAGCCGCTTGAATCACTGGATTAATCACTAAATTAATATCAGCGAAACTGAACAGCCAACGCCTGCACGGGTTGGCTGTTTGCCTAGCATGGCGACTTTGCATAGTCATGGTGTTATATTTGTTCGCGTTTTGCATTCTTAACCCGTTTGATTGATATGCCGATTACCACTCTGCTGCTGTTGGCTCTGTGCCTTGCGTTTGTGTCGTTCGTAATAGGACGACAGAGAGCCTACGCGGTTGCAAAAAAAAATGGTGGAACCAAAAACCTGCACTCATTACCCGGCCACTACGGTTTAATGACAGGTCTGTGGTGTGCCCTGCCTGCCATTGCAATCATCGTTGGCTGGAAACTGTTTGAAGGGCCCATCGTCAGTTCATTACTCGACAGCAGCATTCCTCAAGCCATTCATGATCGCGGCAGTATCGCAGTCGATCTGTACAAGAACGAAATCAATAATCTGGCTGCATCGGGCAACATCGCTGCCGAGCCCAGCATCGAAAAACAAAATGCTGCCAACAGATTAATTTCGGTTCGCAGTTACAGCTCTATTGCTTTGCTCATTCTTACTATCGCCGCTGCGGTAATTGGTGCATCGCTTGCCTACCGTAAGATAAAGACCGACACAAAAGCCCGACCCATCGTTGAACGCATTGTGCAGTTCTTTCTTGTCGCCGCTGCATCTATTGCGATACTGACAACCATCGGCATTGTTTTCTCTGTGTTGTTTGAAGCTTTGCAATTTTTCAAGCAGGTCAGCATTGTCGAATTTGTTACTGGTACAAAGTGGAGCCCACAAACGGCCATTCGTGCAGACCAGACTGGCGCATCCGGCTCGTTTGGTGCGATCCCTTTGTTCATGGGCACCTTATTAATATCAGCCATAGCCATGCTGGTGGCGGTACCGTTTGGATTAATGTCGGCAGTGTATCTGGCCGAATACGCAAGCATAAAAACCCGATCTATCGTTAAACCTTTGTTGGAAATACTCGCCGGCATACCCACGGTTGTCTATGGATTCTTTGCGGCGCTAACGGTTGCACCACTAATACGGCGCATGGGAGAGTCCATTGGCTTAAGCGTGGCCTCTGAAAGTGCTCTGGCCGCAGGGATCGTTATGGGTATCATGATTATCCCGTTCGTCTCTTCATTATCAGACGATGTGATAACAGCCGTTCCGCAAGCTATGCGCGATGGCTCAGCAGGACTGGGTGCGACCAAGTCGGAAACGGTTAGAAAGGTGGTATTCCCGGCAGCCCTGCCAGGCATTGTCGGTGGCATATTGTTGGCCGCCTCACGTGCAATAGGCGAAACCATGATCGTGGTTATGGCCGCCGGACTTGCAGCGAATCTAACGCTGAATCCGCTCGAGGCCGTTACAACAGTCACCGTGCAAATCGTTACCTTGTTAACGGGTGACCAGGAATTTGATAGTGCAAAAACCCTGGCGGCATTTGCACTGGGTTTAATGCTGTTCGTCACCACCCTCATACTCAATGTCATCGCTTTACGCGTGGTGCGTAAATACCGGGAACAGTATGACTGAACCAACTTCAGGCGAATCGAACGTGAACGAGTCAAACTCATCGCAACCGGATCCATCATCCGGTGGCGATAACGCTGTGTCGTCCACCAGTGTGACGCAACGCCGTGACACTACAGAGTTGGTTAAGGCCACGTTGGCTCGTCGCTACGCTGCGGAAAAACGTTTTCGCTGGTACGGGATTATTGCTATTGGGGCAAGTCTGGCTTTTCTGCTGGTTCTGTTAACCAGTATATTTATCAAAGGCTGGCCGGCCTTTACCCACAGCTATGTCAAGCTAAATGTATCGCTTGATGCAGACTCACTCGATGTTGCAGAAAACCCGACAGACAAACAGATTCGTGCAGCAAATTTTTCCGGTGTGATTAAAAAGTCATTGCGTGAACGCTTCCCGGACGTTAAAAAACGAAAAGCAAAAAAAGAGCTCTATCAGTTAATCAGTGGCAGTGGTGAATACTTGCTCTCGGACAAGGTTCGCGCTAACCCGGAGCTAATCGGTCAAACCATAGATGTCTGGTTTCCTGCTGACGATGAACTGGCCTCACTATTAAAGTCAGGAGATGACTTAAGCGATCCGGACAGTATTGTGACCCGCATGAGCCATCAGCAAATTGGATTTGCCAAAGCACTACTCGATGCCGGTGAAACGCAAACCCGTTTCAATAAAACGTTCTTCACCAGTGGAAATTCTGCAGAACCCGAACAGGCTGGTATCAAGGCTGCGCTTGTTGGGTCGGCTCTGACCCTGCTTGTCACTTTCCTACTATCGTTTCCGATAGCCGTTGCTGCGGCAATCTACCTTGAAGAGTTTGCACCACAGAACCGATGGACCGACCTGGTTGAAGTGAACATCAACAACCTAGCCGCTGTGCCGTCTATCGTTTTCGGGCTGTTGGGACTGGCTGTGTTTATCAACTATTTTCAGCTCCCTCGCTCAGCGCCCATTGTCGGCGGTATTGTTTTGAGCCTGATGACTTTACCCACTATCATCATCGCATCACGCGCAGCACTCAAGTCCGTGCCACCATCAATACGCGAAGCTGGCCGAGGTCTGGGCGCATCGGATCAACAAGTTGTTTGGCACCATGTGTTACCGCTGGCCATGCCTGGCATCATGACCGGAACGATTATTGGATTAGCGCAGGCCCTGGGCGAAACAGCACCACTGCTGATGATCGGCATGGTGGCCTTCATTGTTGATATACCGCAAGGCTTTACCGATGCAGCGACCGTGTTACCGGTGCAGGTTTTTCTTTGGGCAGATATGCCCGAGCGTGCTTTTGTTGAAAAAACCTCCGCTGCAATTATTGTGTTGCTCGGTTTTTTAATTCTGATGAACGCCATTGCTGTGTTACTCAGAAAGAAGTTTGAACGCCGTTGGTAAGCTCAGGATGACTGGTCAAGCTGGCAGAACCGTGCAACTCCAGGTCCGGAAACAATCTATGGATCCATCAGGACGGTTCGCGGCTCAAACATTATTGAGCGAGAAGAATGAGGCGTTTTGAGCATGAGTACGGTAACATCAAGACTTGTCGAACCTGCCGTCGGGCACCCAAAGGATTATAGAAGCACTACTGTGAGCGATTCTCATCAAGACGTTTTTGACAACATCAAAGGGACGGTTGGCGACGTAACCGTCGACAATCCAAAAATGCGACTCTCCAACGTTGACGTGTTCTACGGTGAGAAGCAGGCTATCTACGACGTTAGCCTTGATATTGCAAACAACGAAGTCATCGCCATGATCGGCCCTTCAGGCTGTGGCAAGTCAACCTTTCTTCGCTGCCTGAACAGAATGAACGACACCATTCCTACTTGCAGAGTAACCGGACAGATGTCACTTGACGGCGAAGACCTTTATGGTCCCGATCTCGATCCGGTCTTGTTGCGCGCACGCGTTGGCATGGTGTTTCAAAAGCCCAACCCGTTTGCGAAAAGCATTTACGATAACGTTGCCTATGGTCCTCGTATCCACGGGCTGGCAGGCAATCGAGCTGAACTCGATGAGATCGTTATCGAATCATTACAAAAAGCCGGTCTGTACGATGAAGTCAAAGACCGCTTTGATGCACCGGGTACAAGCCTGTCCGGTGGTCAGCAACAAAGACTGTGCATTGCGCGCACCATCGCGGTCAGCCCCGAAGTCATCTTAATGGATGAACCCTGCTCTGCACTTGATCCTATTGCTACTGCACGCATTGAAGAACTGATTGATGAACTGCGACAGAACTATGCCATTGCCATTGTTACGCACTCCATGCAACAGGCTGCGCGGGTTTCTCAACGTACGGCCTACTTTCACCTTGGAAAATTAGTCGAGGTGGGTGAAACCAATCATATATTCACGAATCCATCACATGAACTAACTGAAAACTACATCACCGGTAGATTTGGTTAACATATTGTGTATAGAACGCTTGCCCAGCGCTGTATTAAAAACTCACTATAGTTACAGGCACGCCAACCAGCGATAGCAGGACCATGGACAAACTACATCTTGATCAACATATCTCTCAACAGTTCAATCAGGAACTGGAAGATGTGCGCAACAAAGTACTCGCCATGGGCGGGCTTGTGGAACAACAAGTCAGCAAAGGCCTCACCGCTCTGCTTGAGTCAGACGCCGATCTTGGCAATGAAGTCGCAACCGCTGATTTTGAAGTCAATAAACTCGAAGTCGAGATTGATGAAGAATGCATTCATATTCTGGCCAGAAGACAACCCGCTGCCAGTGATTTGCGTTTGATCGTTACCGTCATCAAAGTCATCACCGACCTTGAGCGTATTGGTGATGAAGCCGAAAAAATGGGCCGGTTTTCAACCGAACTCACTGAAGCGAGCAAAGTGGTGACTTATCGAAAAGAGCTTCGACACCTGGGAGAGCTGGTTAAGTCCATGCTGCGCGATGCACTCGATGCGTTTGCCCGACTTGACGTTGATGCGGCGATTAAAACAGCGGCTCGCGATGAAGATATCAACGCAGAATACAACACGCTTTCAAGACTGCTAGCCAGCCACTTAATGGAAGACCCGCGAAACGTCTCCACGCTGCTGAAAATCACCTGGTGTGCTCGGGCGCTGGAGCGAATCGGAGATCATTCAGTGAATATTTGCGAATACGTGGTGTATCTGGTTAAAGGGCGCGATATTCGCCACATTAGTTTTGATCAGATTCGATCGGAGTTTCTGCCGAAAAATTGATCCGACCTGATCCGGTTACTCTTCGGCTAACCACGGCGCGTTGTCTAGCAAAGATTGATCTAGCAGCCGGACATGAACGTTACCGGCACTTGCACCGGCGCCGGCGCGAACTCCGGCAACATGCTGTTTTGCATTCCACTGATAGCTATTGGCTCCAAGCGTTGACTTGATAGACTGGCTTGAACCAAAGATTGCAGACATATCGTTGCTCACACTATCGAGCAAAGCCGACTCACCTTCTGCGCGCACATCCACTCGCACTAACGATTGTCCGATAAAGTGGTAAACCACTTCGGATAGCGGTGCGTCGGAAAAGCGCTGCCCTTTCGGCATAAATCCGCAAATCTCGTACATGAAGGCTTTTCGTTGCTTTTGCAAGGACACCCTGCGCTGCTCACACTGAGGTTCAACATCAAACTTCGTTGCTGCGCGAGCCATAACGCTGTCGTACTGTTCACCGATATGACTCTCGGCAAGCAACACACGACCATTGTCTTCTTTGATCGACGTTGACGTGGTTGCACACCCGCCAACAGTCAGCGCCAACATCATTGAAATAGGTGTAAAAAACTTTCTCATGCCCATCGCCGCCTTAACAACGCGCCCAGTCCAAGCAATAGCATAACAAACCACGACGCTGCACCGCCGCTCGAGTCAGACACAGTGCTAATACCGTTAGTGGCGTTTTGAGTACGTGGAATGATTTGCTCAGGTTCAAATTCGGGCTCACCGACATAAACAAATTGGTTTATCCAGCCGATGAAATATGGGACATCGGTGTAGATGCCGTAGAAATTAGGCAACGCACAACCATAACCAAAGCTGACTACGCCCACTTGTTGTTCAACGCCTTCGTACGTTGTAATAAGCGGTCCGCCACTGTCACCGACACAGCTGTCGCGCTGACCCTCAGCGTAGCCTGCACACAATTGATTCGGATATATGGCATCCATATAAGATTGCGGTCCGTTACAAATTTCTAACGACACGATCGGTACATCAACCGAATGCGACCAATCAGGAAACTTCGGCCTTGATGGATCGCTGTTATCGGTTGCACCCCAGCCAATCACCGTGGCCTGTAAACCGATTAATTTCGACGATGCCTTTGTCGACAAGGTTATCGGTGTGACACCGGTAGGCGTTGCGAGTTCCAGCAAAGCTATGTCACTGTGCGGGTTGTTCGCAGCATGATCATATTCGGGGTGAATATAAACATTAGCCACAACCATTTCCGTTGCGACCTGTTCGTCACGTAAATCAACGGCGTTTATGGCGACTTTTAAATCGCTGGTTGATAACAGATCGCCACGTTGATCGAACAAACAATGAGCCGCAGTCAACACCCAGGTATCGGCAATAACACTGCCACCGCAAAACTGTCGGTTAAACAGATCGGCATCAACGTTATAGGTTAAAGCAGCCATCCAAGGATAGGCTTCACGTGCAATCTCCTGCCCACCGATAATGGCGTGTTTTTCCAGTGCACTCACATCGCTTTGCGCCTGGACTGGTCCGATAGAAAGAACGCACAGCATCAGCAAACCAAAGACACTACTTAGCCGGCTTAACACATGCTGACTTATCGCATGCGTCAACAGGCAAGATGAGCGAGCAGTCTGAACACGCGGGTGGCAGGAGCGCTTAGCCGCTCGAGAAAATATTAACATTGGCAATGGGTGACGATCTTTCCTGACAAGCCAGCTTTATCGGCTGGACGCATAGCGCACATCAGCCCGTTGAAGGCGAATGTGATGAACTTCGCGCGTGAAAACTTTAACCTTCAGGAAATTTGCGCGACCAGACTCAAAGTGCAGGAATTATGCCTTCTGGTCGTCTTTTTTATCTGTCGTGGCAGCCGGCTTTGAACCACCAAGCGCATCGGTGACAGCCTCAGGCAACGGGTGGCCCGGCATCAATTCGTGCGGGTGAACCCAGCCCGGTAAGGCAGCAATGCGATCAAGCCATTGTGCAATGCCCTCGTAAGCTGACCAATCGACACCGATTTCTTCTGGCCAGTAAAGATAACCACACAAGGATATATCAGCGATAGTGGGCTTTTCGCCAATGACAAATTCGGATTCGGACACACGGTTGTTTAAAACGCTGAGTGCGCGATCGACCCGGCCTTGCAAAAAACGCGTGATGTCAGTTTCACCGGTTTTGGCGAAGGTGCGCATGAAACGCAGGGTCGAAACCGAGCCGGTTAATTTGTGATTATCAAACATGAGCCAGCGCAGAATTTCTCTGTGTTCAGGCACACTGGCAGCATCGAACTGTTCAAATGAGTCTGCCAGATAATCAAGGATGACACCCGACTGACTCAGCACCAGGTCGCCCGCTTCAAGAACCGGCACCTCAGCCATTTCGTTTAGCGCGCGAAACTCATCTGTTAAGTGTGCGCCATTGAAGAAATCAACAAACACAGGCTCCCAGTCGGCCTGGCAAAGGTTGAGCATGAGGGCGGCTTTATAAGCATTACCCGACTGCGCAAAACAATGTAGTTTGTATTTCATCTTTATGTTCGCCTGTAAACAGTCCTTATCCTAGTATCGCACGAGATTCCACTCAGACAAGTTTTAAAGTCGTAAAATACGACCTAATTATGCTGAAAATGATTCATTAAAGGAGCCACCGGTGTCACAAGAAATACAAATCTGGGTTGATGCCGATGCCTGCCCCGGGGTGATCAAGGAAATACTGTTCAAAGCATCCAAACGCACCGGAATCACAATGACCCTGGTCGCAAATCACCCCATGCCGATACCGCGTATTAAATGGATAAGCTTGCTGCAGGTTCCTGCCGGATTCGATGTAGCAGACAACGAAATCGTAAAACGTCTGAACCCGGGTGATCTTGTTATCACCGGTGATATACCGTTGGCAGCAGAGATCATCGAAAAAGGTGGGCATGCGCTAAATCCACGCGGCGAATTTTATTCCCTTGAAAATATCAAGCAACGCCTGAACATGCGCGACTTTATGGATACGCTAAGGTCAAGTGGTGTTGATACAGGCGGTCAGGCGGCCATGGGTCAAAACGAACGGCGTGAATTTGCCAATCAACTCGATCGGTTCTTACAAAAATACGCGGCTAAAAAACAATAGCGAAAACACAAACTGCAGATAAAAAAAACCGGCGATGAACGCCGGCTCTTTTTACATGTTACAACCAAACGCTTATCGCGTTGCTCTGAATTCCACTCGGCGATTACGCAAACGACCTTCTGATGTTTCGTTAGTGTCAATGGGTCGGTCTTCACCGAAACCATACGCCTTCAAACGAGTGGCGCTAACACCATTTTGTACAAGGTACACAGCAACCGAACGAGCACGTCGCTTCGACAGATCTTTGTTTGCCTGATCGCCACCTTGACTGTCTGTGTGAGCCATGATGGTCAGATTAACCGTTGGGAACTGGCCCAGTGTTGATACAACGCCGTTCAGAATACCCTGAGCTGTTTGGGTCAGGTCTGCAGAGTTGGTATTGAAGTTAACCCCTTCGATAACACCGGTGAACAGATCACAACCGATTTCATCAACAGCAACACCCGGCTGTGTGTTCGGACAACGATCAGTTGAATCGTACACACCGTCTACATCCGTATCGGCAGGTGCCACAGCAATGGCTGGAACAGGTTGAGGCACAATGACAGGTGTTGGCAGCGGCTCGACTTTCGGCGCTTTAACAATTGCTTCGCGACGGCGTTCAGGACGCTTACCCAAACGATACAGCAAGCTTAGCTGGCCGTAGCGCACATCGGTATCAAATGCGATGGCTTCTGCACGAACACCAAGACCCATGCGTGTCGCGAATTCCAGTCCTGCGCCCAGAAGCAAATGAGATGGATTAACCTGCTCCCAGTTCAGATCGGGGCTTGGCTCGTTTTCCAGTAAACCATAACCGAGTCTGCCAAACGCTGAGAAACCACGACGATTGTAGTGATGTCGATTCTTGCCAAGGTAGCCCAGAACACTCAAACCGTATGTCTCATACCCAACAGTGCCTGAAGGAGACAAGCCTGCTTCTCCGAGTGACGCAGCATGACCCTCAACGGACAACCACTTGTTAATATCAACACCCAGCATGATTTGTCCGGCATTGTTTACGCGCTTGTTGGGATCAACACCCTGTACCTGAGACGTATCAGGCTCAAGCCAGCTTTTGCCGAAACCAATACCCGCATAGAATTTACGAACAAACGCATCATCATAGTAATAGTCGTTGTAAGCGACCGGTTGCGCTGATGGCTGCGTTTGCGCCAGTGCACTTTGGAACAGCGCGGGCAGGACAACAATGCCTGCAGTCGCCAAACACTTCAGCGTTCGACCCAAAGTATTTTTCGGCGTTGCCATGCAAGCCGGTATTCGGATAACTGCTTTCATAATGCTGTCTAACCTTTCGCGTGTTTTTTTAGAGCAATCGATTAGAACCAGCACCTGCCATGCCATGTTCACGAGGTTTTCACGTTGAAATGTTGCACGATCGTGGCTAAATAGCTTTTTCGGAATTACCCGACAGGTTATCTGCACTCTTTTGGAGCTAATACAGTTTTACCCTTGGGAACGGGCTTGGCATCAGTAAATTTGGGATTGCTTGTTTGATACATAAGCCGTGTATGAACAATATCGCTTAGAACGAGAATACGCAGCACGAGTCAATATATTGGCTACGCTTGATGACCAAGGCTCCCACCAATCCTTTGTGGTCAGGAAAAAGTGTTAGTTGGAATCGACGCAAGCCAAACGAGTCAACCGACGTTGTATCCAGCCAATTGAACAAGAAACAGCCAATAATTTAAATGTAGTACCACAGCAAAGTCGTGCATTCGCTCACTTGCTGCGCTGGCGTTTAGCACACTCATGCGATGCAACAGTTTTAACAATCGTCACGCATTCTTAACGAACACGAATGTTTGCAGGTATTAATACCAATGTGTTGCCAATGTAAGACTACTGTAATGCAAATAACGTTATATTCTCGGCTTGGCAAAAATCTACCCGGACACAGATCATTCATGAAAGCGTTTATCCACTCTGCAAAGCTATTAACCGGTCGAACAGCAATTCTGTTTTGTCTGGCTTGCAGCAGTTTTACTCATGCTGCACCTGGTGCACCAACCGCTCTTACGGGCGAGTTAACCGATGACAGTGTTGAGTTGCAATGGGGCGCTGTTGAAGATGCAGTCGGCTATAACGTGTATGTCAATAACGACTACCTGACAACGACTCAAACCAACAGCTATTCCGGCCCTGCCGATGGCAACCTGGTGTACAACTTCTACGTTACCGCGTTCACCGCAGCACCATCGGAGTATTCACCACGCTCAGACCAACTCACCTTGCCAGAGTCGGCAGTACCAGATGACCTGACTATTCCACCGAGTGTTCCCACTGGGCTCACCGGTTCCATCGACGGCACGACAGTTTCTATAAGCTGGGAACCGTCTACAGATGATGAAGCAGTTAGCGGATACAACGTCTATCAAAACAATCAGTACCTGACCACAGTTTTCGATACGCAATATGAAGGTACGGTTGTAGCCGGACAAGTCTATGCCTATTCAATTGTCGCGTTCGATACCCGGGTCAATTTCTCTGCGGCATCCGAACGTTTAACTCTGCCCGATAACGGACCAGTCGACACGACAATTCCACCGTCAACACCATTGGGACTCGCAGGTGACATAACCGGCACTGGTGCGCAACAAACCGTTGCCATAAGCTGGGAGCCATCTACTGATGATCAGGCTGTCGCCGGTTACAACGTGTATGAAAATGATGGTTATAAAACCACCGTGTTCGCTGAAGCCTATGAAGGTACGGTGCTGGCTGACACGCCATACACTTACTACATAGTTGCGTTCGACTACGATGGAAACTTTGCACAACGCACCGACCCACTCGTGCTTCCGGATAACGTTGTGGTTCAGGAAGACACCGAAGTTCCAAGCACACCGATCAATGTTACCGGTACCTGGGAAGCGAGCGGTGACACGGCTGATATAACGCTCACCTGGGATGCCTCAACAGATAATGTGGGAATTGCGGGCTACAACATTTACGAAAACAATGCCTATCTGACAACGGTTGCCGGCACTACGTTCAGCACCACAGTTAACAGCAGCGCATCTTATTCTTACAGCGTTGTTGCATTCGATATAGCGCGAAACTTTTCTCCGGCATCACAGCGACGCACATTACCCGAGGGTGACAACCTGGCTCCGGTGTTTGAAGGCCTTGATGATCAACTGGCGTTTGCCGGAGAAACGGTTAACGTTTTGATCAGACCAACCGACATTGACGGAGATACCCCGGGACTGTTCATTGGCAACTTACCTGTTGGCATGCAGTCAATTGACAACCTAGACGGTTCGCGCACGCTTCGATGGCGTCCGTTGCAACCCGATGTAGGCAGTTACAACATAACGGTCACGGCATTTGATTCACTCAACCCTACGCTTACGACAGTACAAACATTCTCGTTAACCATTGAGATGCCAGAGGATCCAAGCACGATTCGCAACGAGCCACCGGGTATCGACCTGATCGGTGAGCATCTGGTTCGCATTGGCGATACCGTTGTTATGGAAGTCAAAGCGACTGATGCCAACGGAACGGTTCCGGATTTAAGCATGCTCAACCTCCCTGCCGGTGCAAGCTTCGAACAACACCCTGAGTTTCCGAACGTCAAAGTATTGCGCTGGACAACCGATGCCGACGATGCCGGACTGAACACCCTGGAATTTCTGGCAGTGGACTCAGAAGATGACACGCTCACGGCTAACAGTAGCGTGCCACTTCGTGTCGCCGACCCTGACCAATTCGTTAGAAGCGGAGAGCGCTTGAGAGATCTTGCTGATGACAGAGAACTGTTATTCGGTTATGCATCGTTACTGAATTACTTCAACCGACCCGATGCTGATCTGTATCAGGCAACCGCTGCTGAAGAGTTCAACATGGTCACCGCAGAAAACTCCATGAAGTGGTCATACATCAATCCCGAGCCCGGTGAATACCGATTCGATGCAGCCGATACGCTGGTTGACTTCGCCACTGATAACAACATGACCCTGCACGGACACACGCTGGTCTGGTACACAGCATTACCGCAATGGGTGCAGAACTCAGCCGTAGACGATCGTGAAGACATGATGAATGATTTCATCGACACGATGACTGCACGATACGACACCGTAGAAATTTGGGATGTGGTCAACGAAGCATTTGAAGACGATGGCAGCTACCGCAATTCTGTGTGGTTCCAGGCCATGGGTGAAGACTATATCGAGAGAGCGTTTCGACGTGCCCGTGCTGGTGCGCCGAATGCTGAACTCATCTATAACGATTACGACATTGCTTATGGTGATGCCAAAACCGACGCAACGTTTGAGCTAATGGAAGACTTGATTGCCAATGATGTGCCTTTAGATGGCATTGGTTTTCAAATGCACATTGGCTCTGACTTCACTGCATTCGACAGGGTAGCCAGTACTTTTGAACGTTTTGCCAACCTCGGGCTGGATATCTACATCACAGAGATGGATGTGGGCATGCGAGCCGGCACCACTGAAGCGGATCAGGCAGCGGTTTACGAAGAAATCGCCACCATCTGTCTTGAACAAGCCGCGTGCCGAGCCATGCAGGTCTGGGGAATCACCGATCGCTACACCTGGTTAAGAGGTGATACTCCACTGCTGCTAGATAGAGATTATCAGCCAAAACCTGCGTATACCGCATTGCAAGAAGTGTTAGACGCCGACTAAGCAAAAGAACGGAAATACCCTTTTACTCAAAATCCGGGTAAAAGGGTATAATCCTTCCGCTGAACCGGAGAGGTGGCCGAGTGGTCGAAGGCGCCAGCCTGGAAAGTTGGTATACGGGGTAACTCGTATCGAGGGTTCGAATCCCTCTCTCTCCGCCACTCAATATAAAGAAAAAACTTCCACGGCACATCAGCCTTGAACAGTACCTGAACGCACACCCAGAGAGGGATTTGAACCCTTGGTTCGACAAACGACGAATGTCGTTTGGGCAACGCAGTTTTACTGCGTTGGGGCGAAGCCCCGAGGCAAAGCCGAGTCTATCCCTCTCTCTCCGCCACTCAATATAAAGAAAAAACTTCCACGGCACATCTGCCTAAAACAATACCTAAACGCACACCCAGAGAGGGATTTGAACCCAGGGTTCGACAAACGACGATCGTCGTTTGGGCAACGCGGTTCACCGCGTTGGGGCGAAGCCCCCCGTTAAGACTCCGTTCGTCCCGGCGTATAAACCGGCGAAGGAAACTGAGCAACGTTACCACTGACATCTTTTATCTTTGCCGTCCCCCGCTTCTCCACTTCGTCAATACGAATAATGGAATGCATTGGGATAATGGTTTGGTGGACACCACTAAACTCACTTTTGAGTTTTTCTTCCGACGGATCAACAACCACTGTTGTGTTGTTATCAAAAACCAATTCTGAAAGGATAACGAATCCATAGAGCTCGCCCTGCAGAACATCCTTTGCATAAATCTCGTAGATTTTATCTTCGGAAAAGAAGCGCACTCGGTACAGATTTTCTGTTGTCATGTTATTACGTATTATCGTCGTCGTTTGGCTTTGCGTTTGTGCCGCGGATGTACCGGCACAATGCGTAATTTATCACTTGGCCGGCTATCAAGCCCAGCCAGTTTGGCTAGCGTTTCCACATCGGAGCCATTGAGTAACTCCATTTTTCCACGGCCCAGCCATTTAGGCATATTAACCGAGCCATAACGAATTCGAATAAGTCGACTGACTTGTAAATCCTGAGATTCCCACAAGCGTCGAACGACCCGATTCCTGCCCTGCTTTACCGTCACTCGAAACCACTGATTACTGCCTTCACCGTGATCTTCTTCTTTTACCCGATCGAACTTTGCCAGCCCGTCTTCAAGCTCAACCCCGTTGCGCAATTTTTCCAGCACGTCAGGAGAGGCACGGCCATTAACCCGAACAGCGTACTCTCTTTCAATTTCAGATGAAGGGTGCATCAGGCCATTGGCCAATTGACCATCGTTAGTCAGCAACAACAGACCTAGCGTGTTGATGTCGAGTCTGCCAATGGATATCCAGCGACCCTGCGGAAGTCTGGGCAGCCGATCAAACACCGTGCGTCGCCCTTCTGGGTCATCGCGGGTCGTCAACTCACCAAGCGGCTTGTGGTACATCAAAACCTGACGGGCATCACGCTGATCATCGGCGACCACACGATAAAAACGCCCCTTTATCACCAGATCGTCGTTTAAAGTCGCTCGATCACCAAGTTTGGCTTCACGGCCATTTATCCGAATATGACCGTCGGTAATCCAGCCTTCCAGTTCGCGACGGGAGCCGAAACCCGTATTGGCCAATATTTTTTGTAAGCGTTCGCCCATGCGACATTCTAGCAAACTGGCTTGCAAGCCTGTTGTTCCGTAAACTAATGCCATTGCTGAATAAAATGATGGAATCCACGAACATGGCCGATGCTGAATTTAAATCGCTTAATATTGCCGTGCTCACTGTATCTGACACGCGTGGAGAAGCTGAGGATGTGTCGGGCAAACTGCTGGTGGAAAAGCTCAACGACGCCGGGCATGTGAATATCGAAAAAGCCATAGTCAAAGACGACATGTACGCCATCAGGGAAATCATGTCGCGATGGATTGCCGACCCAAACGTCGATGCAGTGCTCAGCACCGGTGGCACAGGCATCACCGGCAGAGATGGAACTCCAGAGGCCGTTTCAGTCTTGCTGGCTAAGGAAATAGACGGCTTTGGCGAGCTGTTCCGGCAGTTGTCCTATCAGGAAATCAAAACCTCCTCACTGCAATCGCGAGCATTGGCAGGCGTCGCAAACTCGACCTACATATTCGTTTTACCCGGCTCATCCGGCGCTTGCCGATTGGCGTGGGATGAGCTGATCAGCGCACAGCTCGACAATCGAGTGCGGCCATGTAATCTCGTGATGCTGATGCCCCGGCTCAACGAAACCTGACTGGCTGACTTCGCTGTTGATGGCATAGTCGGCCCACACTGCCCAGCCAGCTTTATCACCCGATAGCACTCCGCTGCGCTCCAACAACCCTCTGAGCGCCCTTAACAGCGAGCTTTACAGGCAGCTCCATCAACACCCAAGTCAGCCATTTGCACGGTAATGCGCCGTTAGACACCAACTGACACGCTTCTTGCAACTCCGGGGACGTTACCCGGAAAAGAACCGTTTCAAGCTGTGCACGCCACACCAGATCAACCTTCCCATAGGTCGACACGACCTTTTGCACTGCTCCTGTCACTGGTTGTCAGCCTGTTTGCGGCTGGCTCTTTTGCATCAGGCGATAGTCACTCAAGTCGATTTATTCTTGAACTGGATGCCCCGATCGACCAGCACGAAATAGACGTGGTTCTGGGTAAGATTAACCAACAAACCCAACTTACTGCCACGCTCATTCGAACCATGTCGGGTGATGCTCTGGTGGTTGGCATTGAACACGACGGATTAACAGACCAGTCGATTGCGCAACAATTAACGAACATGCCCGACATTCAAAGCGTATCCGCCGATGCGGTGGTGCGAGTCACTGCCACAGTGGACGATCCGCGTTTTGCCGAGCAATGGCAACTACACACACCCGATGTGTTTGCTGCCAGTCTTGATGCCACTCGCGCATGGGACATCACACATGGTTCACCCGAAGTGGTTGTTGCCGTGGTTGATACCGGTATTGACTACAACCACCCTGATTTGGCAGGCCGACTGCTGCCTGGCTACGATTTTGTTTCACGCTTGAGTTTATCTGTCGATAAAGGCGTCAGTGTTGCACCAGAGCTGGAATTCATCCGCAGCCATGATGGCGATGGCCGTGATAATGATGCCAGCGACCCGGGAGATGCCATTGATGAACACTTGCGTGCTCAATTCGAATCGGTCGATATTGAATGCTATGTGAACAACAGCAGTTGGCACGGTACCGCGATGGCATCAATCATCGCTGCCAATCCCAACGACGGAATTGGCGTTGCTGGCATCGACTGGCATGCGAAAATTTTACCGGTTCGCGCTATCGGCAAATGCGGCGGAAGACGGTCTGACATGCTCGATGCGATTCGTTGGGCAGCCGGAGTAAACGACCCGGCACTGCCACCCAACCCGACACCAGCTCGTATTATCAATCTGAGTTTGGGTGTTGATGATCTTTGCACAACAGCAGATCAGCAAGCCATTAATGAAGCGATCGCAGCAGGAGCGATTGTTGTTGCCGCCGTTGGCAATAACGGGCGCAACACCGATGTACAACCCTCTTCACCATCGCATTGCCAAAACGTGATCGGTGTTATGGCTATTGACAAACATGGTTATCGCGCCAGCTACAGTAACGTTGGCCGAGATGCGGATGTTGCCGCACCCGGTGGTGACCTTTCGCCATCCATTGAACGAGTGCTTGTTGCAACGAACAAAGGGGTTGACACTCCGTCGAGTGAATTCGGGTATAGACCGGCAACTGGAACCAGTGTCGCCTCCCCACACGTTGCAGCTGTATTGGCATTGATGTTGTCGGTGAAGCCTGACTTGTCCAATCGTGAACTGGAAGCTCTGATGCTTGACAGTACGCGCGCGTTCCCAAAATCAACAGCACCACTGAACGATAATGATGTGTCTTGTGAACCATCGCTTTGCGGTGCCGGAATTCTGGATGCGTTTGCGGCGGTTCAAGCAGTTGAAACACATATACCGGGGACGTTTCTTGACTCACCCTCACTGGCTGCTGCGCAATCGGTACCCGTGACTGTTGGCGCATTTACAGGATTTGGGTGCACCGTATCGGCACGAAACTCTGATGACCCTGTTGCGTTACTGCTTTGTATGATCGCAGCATTAATGCTTTTTCGCCGCAGACAAACGCTCTAGCAGGCAATTTCTGTTGTCGGTATATTTTGCCCGGACAAATTCGCCAGAACGATAACTACCAGCCTTTTGTCGATACAATCAGCTCGTAGGCTTTTTGAATCTGTTGGGTTTTATCAGTCGCTATTTTCAGCATTTCTTCGGGCAGCCCTTTCGAAACCAATTTATCAGGATGGTGCTGATTCATCAGTTTCCTGTACGACCTTTTAACCGTCGCTTTGTTCGCATCGCTCGGAACGCCTAAAACTGCATACGCATCAGTTAAAGCCGTATTATTGGCCGCAGGCGCAGAACCACTCCTGGAACGTCCGGCACCGGAACGAAAACGACCCGAATGATTGTCGCCAATGCCCAAGCTCACGCGTACCAGCAATTCAATTTGGCGATAGATCAGTTCTGGAAAGCCCAACACATCGGCGACGCGCAGCAAAATGACTTCTTCTTCGCGCGCCATCTTTCCATCCACCAACGCCGCTTGAATCTGAATTTCAAGAAACACGCGATACAAACTGGAACTTAACGCGCAGTCGTTTCTAAAGCGCACCAGATGCAAATCCAGATCAAAGTTTGCTTGTTTACCTTTATTAAACAACGCTATGGCAGACGAGCGCAATTCAGTGGTTAATCCCATCTGCTGCATGATGTTTTCAGCATGTTCGATCTGGGATTTCTGTACCCGACCATCTGCCTTGGCAACATGCCCCATAACGGCAAACGTTGTGGAAAAAAAGGACTGTCGAACTTTTTCAGTTTCTTCAGCCGTTAATGGCTCTTCATTGTGGCGACGCCGAGCGAGTCTCGGTGAGTGGGTTCTATCAAAGATGTGCCCGAACAGTAGTCCGGCGAACGCGCCAAAAATGCCAAACGCCCAATAGCCAACCAGGCCACCCGCTAATTTGCCTATAACCATGGCGCTACTTTAATTGAGCATATGTAATTGCACACCTTTTGAACTGTGCATCTTTAAATTGTGCATCGACAAGGCGCCCCATGCCAGTGAAGGCATTCGGCTGCTGTGATGATGTGCTCACGGGTTTCATTTAATTAGTAAAGCACAATCTCTGACAGGAAACTGGTTGCATATGCACCTTTTAACAGATTGAAATCCAGCCTGAGTGTGTCCGGTTTCTCCCATTGCCAATTCAACTGATTAACACGCGCGCGCAGCGGTCGGCGCTGTTGCTTCAATCCCGCTTTCTCCAGACCGGTGGTATACGTTTCAAACTCGCCGAGGACTGCATTTTCAAAGTGCTCACATTCCCCCTTGGATACAGGCTGACCATGCCCCCACATCGGACCACTGGGATGTACGTCGAGTGATTGACAACGCGCAAGCGTGTTTTCGTTGTGTTCTTCGTTGATGAAATAGCTATGTGTGCCGTCGAGCACCAAGGGTTCGCCAGGCATAGGCACATTCCAGGTCGATTGAACTACCCGCCTTGCACACACTTGATTGAACAGCGCACTTCGTGCAGCGGAAATTAGCAGCCCTCGTTGCACGCGACTGATCTTTCTTTTCGGATTCGCAAAATAGCGCTCCGCCTTGTGCAGATTTCGCTGATCAACACCGAACCTTTGTGGCCCGAAATAGTTAACAAACCCGTGTCTGCTAATGGTAGTCAATCGTTCTTCAATCTTTTCTTGAGCGCACGCATCCTCGATACCATTCACGTTACGCAGCGTGATAATAAAGTGATTTAAGTTATGTGCACCGCGCCTGAGTTTACGCGTATGGCGTCGGTGATCAAGCACAACAAACTCTCCCGGGTTCACCGATTGATCGTCGCGTTGCGTTCTGATAGTCGTTTGCGCAAGCGTTAATGGAGATCGAACACTAAACCACTGATCGGTCAGCGCAACTTTGTCTTTTAATCCGGAAAACCCCACATCGGCAGATGAACAGTTAAATTCGCGTTGCAGCCGCTCAACCACATCGTGTGTATTCAGATCACATTTTCGTATGCGCAAGAACCAGTGTTCGCCCTGGTCGTCAAGGTCAAAGTCGAGCGATTCGCGTACGATAAAATCCTCTGGCTGCGATTTCATCTGAGCTGATGCCAACGGCTGACCCCACGCCCGAGGAACATCAACAACTGTGTGCATCTGCGTGCTCAATGAGTTTCTGCTGCACTACAAAAGCCACCCAACAAGCTGTTACCATTGCCACTACTTTGTTTTGGAACGATCTTAGTCATGCCCACCTATGCCCGCCTGTCCTGTGCTGATGCGAAAGCCATGATTGACGACAAAGATGTCAACATCGTCGACATTCGTGATCTGTCCACGTTTAATGGTGGCCACATAATCAACGCCGAACATCTCGATAACCACTCAATCGCGGCATTCATTAACGATACCGAACACGACGTGCCACTCATTGTATGCTGTTATCACGGTAACTCCAGCCAGTCCGCCGGTGCGTATTTGGCCGAACAAGGGTTTGAAGAAGTGTATAGCCTCGATGGAGGATATCAACAATGGGCGGCAGATTACCCTGACGCGTGTGAAAAAGAGAACTGAATTATTGGCACTTGGTCAGTGCGCCTGAATCAATCAACGCATCGAACCAGGTATCGGCCATTTTCTGATAACCGCCAGCGCTGGGGTGCAGGCCAATTTGTTCTGAACTGATATCGTCCACCGAAACGGCCAGATTCTGTTCTACCAGAAAAACCCTGTCAGCAGTTCGCGCCTGAATGCGTTGACGCAAATCGGCGTTGAATAAATTCACCTGATCATTTTTAACAACATCACGCTTCGGAACAATGGTCGCGACCAGGGCGATAACCGGCTGGTTTGTGGCCTCCCAAACATCAAGCTGATCCAGCCAAAGATCAATACCTGCAGCATCTGCCGGCGTGTTGTTGGTGCCAATGTGTAAAAGGATAATGTCGACCGGGTCCTCGGTTAACAGTTCAACGAGTTTTCCGTTAAGAAAATCAATGTCCACACCGGGGTACCCATTGTTCTCAGGATCAGCCAGACCGGCGGCGGCACCAGCGCTTTGACCACCTTGCCCTTGAAAATCGATTGGGTAGCCATTTGCCATTAACCGATCGAATAAAAATTGTCGATAACCAACACGTTCAGGCATGGGTGGCAAGTCCACACTACCATCAAAAAATTCAACGCCGGCTGTTATCGAATCACCCAGCGGCATGATACGAACCGGCTGCACGACCAGTCGATGCTCGTGTGTCGCTAATACCGCATTGTCTGCATCTTCAATACGGTATGAAACATGGCTGGATAATCTGCTGGCACCGGGCGTAAAGTCGAATACGCCACTTAGCGCATCAAATGAAACGATCTGACCTTCAGGGAGGGTCTGTAGAACTATCTGCGAGCCAGGCTCTGACAAATCAGCAGGCAGCTGAGTCCTGATCACCCCACCCGTCTCGTTTAGCTGATCGGTAGTGACCACTTCGCAACTTGTGAATTGCTCGGGCTCTGTCGTACCCGAATCTGTCGTACCCGAATCATCAGCACCGAGGCCGGGGCCGTCATCGGATGAGCTGCAGGCACTGAGCAACACGACGCACAAAGTGAATACGCCGTATTTTAAGAAAGTTGTTTTCACGAGTAATTTATTGGAAAGCAGAATTCAGCACGATGAACCTTGCCGAAAGTATCTAGAAAATCGTGACTGGCGGTTTATAAAATGCCCGGATACGACCGCAATCAGCGACAAGATCGCAATCAGCTATTGCGATCCATAAAGCGTTCAATAGCAGACACATCGAGCATACCGTAATCTATCGCCATCAACTCCCCCGCCGGGTTGAACAACATATATGTGGGTGTACCGGTCAGCGGTGTCTGATTATTGATTTCGAAATTCACGGCAATAAGATTGATGTCGCCAATGTAGGTCGGGAAACTGACCTTGTGATCGATCATGTACTGTTTCACTGCGGCAACATTGTCAGGTCCGTCCAGCGCAATACCATAAACTTCGGCTCTACCATCTTTGTGTTTGTCGTGAAACGCGGACAACTTCGGTTTCATTTCTGCGCAGATATGACAGTCGGTAGCCCAGATCATAATAACTTGCCATTTTCCTATGCCAACATCGGCTTCGGTTGTTACCGGCTGACCCTCAATATCGACAAGATCCCGAAACGGAGCCTTGTCACTGGCCCATACCTGAGATGCACTAAAAGCTGCAACTAACACTATCGTGCGAAGTATCGTTCGTAACATAGTCATATCTCTACCAACCGTAATCCCTTTCTGAGCGAAGGACGTGCCAGAAGTTCCTTCCAGACACGCTGTTCTACTGTTGAATCGCCCGTTGCGTCAATAAAATGAACCTGAATCGGCTAATATGAACCTGATTCACAAAATGTTACGAAATGGGCCAAATTACGTCCTCAGCGCAACAAATTCGCGTATGCGTATTGCATAGTATGGAGTTGACCCGATTCGCTTGCAGAATAGTCCTCCAGGCGGCGCCGGAACGGCGAATCGCCGCCGTTTTAATTCGCGAAGCAAGGCCTTATGTACAACCCAAGGTATACCGAAAACGGGAGAACCCGAACAGCACCGGGCAACACCAGTGACTAACCGATTTTTCATTCAGTTCATTGCGCTGATAGCTCGCTGTTCGCTGGCAGCTCTGCTGTGCCTGAATGTGGCGCATGCTGCCAAGTTAGTCGTCAACGGTGTACCCGAGGAGCTGGCCGAAAACGTACGGCTGGTTGCCGGAGCATTACCCAATGACGATGCATTGATCGATTTGTATGTCGACCTGCTTCCATCTCAGGCGCGAAAGGCACTGGCCGCATACGGCTACTACGAACCGGAAGTGCAGATTCAACGCAACGTTGTCGATGGTGAACAGGTAATCGTGGTTAACATCGATGCTGGTTCGCCCATTTTAATTGACTCGATTAACGTCAAGGTAACCGGCCCCGGCGAAACCGATACCGCTTTTCAGGAAATTCGCAGGCGCATCCCCATGAGTAAGGGCGCGATTTTTCTCTCATCGGAATACGAAGCAACCAAGAGTCTGTTACTCGACGCTGCGCAGGCCAAGGGCTATTTTGATTTCAAGTTTGTGACTAACACCGTTCTGGTTAGTCGTGGTGCGCGCACCGCGATCGTGAACCTGGTTGCAGACAGCGGCCCTCGTTTTACATTTGGCCAGATCAGATTCGACCAGAACATTTTCAGCGACACTTTTTTGAATCGCTGGGTGCCGTTCTCACCCAACGACCCATATGACGCAGCTAAAATTGCAGAGTTTACCCAGAACCTGCAAAGCAGCGGCTACTTCTCAAACGTACGAGTGTCGCCCCAACGCGACGTGCGCTACGGTCCGACCGTGCCGATTCTGGTTTCGCTGACTCGCAAAGATGCTAACCAGGTTGGAATTGGTATTGGCTACGAAGACGATGTTGGTGTTCGTGGAAAACTGACATGGGGAAAGCCGCTGATCAACCGTCACGGGCATTCAGCCGACGTTGAGCTTAGCCTTTCAAAAGTCTCGCAGGCACTGACGTTCGCCTACCGTATACCACGACGTAATCAACCGCTAAACAACTACTGGGGATTCGAGACCGGTGTGCGGCGAGCGGAAGACAATGAAGGGGTGAAAAGTTTACTGAGCACGGTAAATTTTCAGCGTGCACGCCGCCTCGGAAACCAGTGGAACGAATCCGTTTTCATCCGCTGGGAACGAGAGCGCTATACCATTGCCGGTGAAGACGATGTGACGAATCTGGTGTTGCCTGGAATCAGTTACAGCCGCACCAGAAGCAAAGGCTTTCCGTTTCTGACCTGGGGTCAAAGCAGTAGTTTCCAGTTTCTATACGGCAACAGAGAACTGCTATCGACCATCGACTTTTATAAAGCCGTGGTGAATTTTAAATACCTTCGTGCCGTAACCGATCGCAACACATTTATTTTTGCTTTGAAATACGGTGCAATTACGACCAACGATTTCGACCGAGTGCCCGCCTCTCAACGATTTTTCGCTGGCGGCGATCGCAGCATTCGCGGGTACGACTTCCGCTCAGTATCACCCCGAAATCTCGAAGGCGAGCTAAAAGGTGGTCGTTACCTTGAAGCCGGTACGCTCGAATATAATTATCGCTTTGCTGATCGATGGAGCTTTGCCGTGTTCGCCGATATTGGTCGAGCGTTTAATAATTTCAGTACCTCGCAGAAAATCGGCGCAGGCATTGGCGTGCGCTGGCAGTCCCCGGTGGGACCGTTCAGGCTCGATCTAGCACGGCCGGTGAATGACGACGAAAACGACAAAATTTTGGTCCACATCTCACTGGGGCCAGACCTGTGAGACGTTTACTCAAATGGCTTGGCATATTGCTTTTGGTGTTGCTGCTGCTTCTGTTACTGGTGCTGGCTGCCAGTTACTTTTTGCTCGGCACTGAACGCGGGTTTAATTTTGCCGCGAATCAACTCGGGGAGCGTGTTGAGGGACTTGACATGGGCAACGTCAGTGGCGATTTAAAAAACGGCATAAGCACCGATGCTTTGAGTTTTAAAAACGAACAGATCGCCATCCAGGCCAGCGGCGTGGATTCACAATGGCGAAGTGGTTGCCTGTTTGACAAGGCCGTTTGTGTAGACAAGATTGTTATAGATGAACTGGATATAGAAACGTTTGCAACGGGCGAGGAAAAGCCTGCCAGCACAGACGATATTGCGTTACCCGATATAAAGCTGCCAGTCGCATTCGATGTGCGCGATGTGCTGGTGAAACAACTTCGGTTCAAACCTCCAGGCGATGCACCGGCGCAGGAACTGACAAACATCAAGCTCTCAGCAAAGAGTGAAGGCAATCGTCTGGACATTAACGAACTGTCGACGCAATACAATAACTTTACCCTCAACGCTCAAGGGAGCATAACACCCGAAGGCGACTACCCGCTTGACTTGACCATTGATGTTGGCGCTACCGATTTTCTTGAAGACTATGACGCCAACACCAGCATTAAGCTTGGTAATACCCTGACCGATCTCGATGTGGATGTGTTGGTCAGCGGAGCACTCGATGCCAGTATTGTCGGTCGCGTGAAACCGCTGGAAAAAAAGCTGCCAGCAGTATTTGATATAAAAACAGAACAAGCCGGTTGGCCGCTGGATACCAACGCTATTGCACAAGCCAACGATGTTCACCTGACAATTGATGGCGACATGGACGATTACCACGTCGGCTTGCAAGCTAAGGTCAAAGGTGAACAGATTCCCGATTCCACAATCAGGCTTGCCGGTTTAGCTAATACCGGACGCGCGCTGTTAACCGATATCACTGCTATTACGCTTGATGGATTTGTTACCGGCAACGCGGCGGTTTCGTGGAACAACGGTGTTATCTGGGTCAGCGAACTCATTGCCAAAGACATTAATCCTGCTGTGAAGTACGACGGTGTTGACGGAAAACTCAATGCAATCATTCTTGCCAATGGCGATCTTGTCGATGGCAAATGGACGCTCGACTTGAAAAAGGCCCATGTCGATGGTCTTCTGCGAGACGTGCCATTCATACTCGATACACAACTGGTCAAGCACGCCGATGAAACGTGGGAACTGAATTCTCTGGTGCTCGACAATGGCCGTAACCGAGTTAACGCTGCTGGAAAAGTCACTGATCAGTGGGACTTGTTAGCAGAGATCAACATGCCTGAACTGCAAAACCTGTTACCCGGTCTGACAGGCGGGCTAAAAGCAGATGTTGATTTGAAAGGTGAGCTGAAAAATCCGGATGCCAATATTCAAGCCAGCTCGACATCGATCAAATACAACGACATTAGCATTGCCGGGCTGGCACTTAACGCCGATGTTAAACGCGGTGCGCTGGAGAACAGCAGCCTGAAAGTTAACGTTGATAAAGTACAAGCAGGTGTTCAAACCATTGCCAACATCAGGCTAGACCTGAATGGCACGCGTGCCAAACACACAGTGGCACTGTTTGCTGACGGACCCGAAAAAACAAGCATTGATCTGACCGCTGCCGGAGGTTTAAGCGAAAACTTTGATTGGACCGGTCGCCTGAACAAAGTCAATCTGGAAGTACCTGCCCATGAAATTAATCTTCGAGATGGCACCGAACTAAGCTGGGATAACACCAAGAAGAAGTTTGCAGTCGATGCCCATTGCTGGTCAATTCAGGAATCGAATCTGTGTCTGGAGAATAAAGTTCTTGCACAAAACGAAGGGCAAGCCATTGTAAGCCTTGACGCTTACCGACTTGAACAACTGAACCCGTTCCTGCCAGCCGAGTCAACGCTGGGTGGTAAGTTAAAAACCAATGTTGTGGTTGACTGGGGCGAATCCTTCGCTGGTGGCTACGTCATCAAGCTCGATGCCGCAGTCAACGACGGTAAAATCAGAGTCAAAGATGCCAACGGCCAGGCGCTGTCTTTTAATTATGAAACGCTGACACTGAAAACCAGTGCCGACGCCAAGGTGGTCGACTCAACCCTGACCATCGACTCCAGGAGCATGGGTAAAGCCAATATAAAATTGGCGATCGATCCTGCCAGTGAAAAGAAAAACATTAATGGTTCGGTCGATCTGAGTGGGTTCCAAATAGGCTTCCTTAAAGCCTTCCTGCCTAATTACGATGATATCTCCGGCAGCATCAGTGCTCAAGGCGACTTGAGTGGCGAACTGCTCGACCCGCTTTACCAGGGTAACGTAGTGCTCTCATCACTGGTGGTTCAATCGGAAGATTTGCCTATCGGTGTCGAAGGTGGTGTTATCACCGCAAAAATTGCAGGCAAACGCGCCAGCATCGACGGGCAACTGCAAAGTGGCGAAGGTTCACTTGGGGTTTCCGGCACAGCCAACTGGCTCGAAAACTCTTGGCGTGCAGACATCAAGATTAATGCGAAGAACCTGGCCATTGCACAAGACCCGGTAACCAGCTCCATCGTCAATACCAAAATGACAATCTCTGCACGCCCGGAACGGATTCGGGTTAGAGGGAACGTAGACATACCTTCGGCTCAAATCGATATAAAAGAACTGCCCAAAGGAGCAGCCACGGTGTCCGAAGATGTCATCGTCGTTGAAGACATCTATGCACAGACACAAAAAAGGAAAAGCAAGCAGGCTGCTAAAACCGATATTGATGTGCGAGTTAACGTTTCTCTCGGAGATGATATCAATCTGACCGGCTACGGCCTTATCGCTTCATTAACCGGCAATATGTCAGTCACACAACGCAGCCCCAACCCGGTTCAGCTCGGTGGTGAGATCACCGTGGTTAACGGCGTGTACAAACAATACGGACAAGATCTAAAAGTCACCGACGGGCAAATTCTGTTTGTCGGGCCAATCGATCAGACCACGTTAAACATAGACGCAGTACGCGAAGTGGAAGGCGGTGAACGCGTTGCCGGCCTGCACATTGAAGGTCAGTTAGAGAACCCGGAAATCTCGCTGTTCACCGACCCTGCTGACAAGACACAGGAATCCATCCTGTCGTACATTATCCTCGGCCGTGATATCGGTGATACAACAGGCAGCGAGTCTGAAGCCCTGGTTGCTGCGGCACTGGCAATGACGCTTAAACGCGGTGAAGGTATTACCGACAGTCTGGCAGAATCGCTTGGTATTCAGGAAATATCGGTTGATGCACGCGGACGCGGTAACGACACCGAACTGGTGGTCAGCGGACGCTTGAACGATCGTTTACTGCTGCGCTACGGGCGCAGCGTGTTTGATAATTCGGCCGAACCGACACTCTATTTGCGCTATGACCTGACCAGAGCACTTTATCTCGAAGCGGCTAAAGGGGTATCCAAAGCCGTGGATATCTTTTATTCCTTCTCGTTCTGACGCGGCGGCCATAATCCGGCCGCTCTCACTATCGCGCTGCGCACAAACCGACTACACTGTCCGCTTTTCCGCAAAGCCATTCAATCCTTCAGCGCCATGAGTAACGCCCGCCCCGAATACCAGTACATTGATACGGCAGACAAACTGACCGAGCTTTGCAAGGAACTCAACAGTAAGTCCTATATTGCCGTTGATACCGAATTCTTACGCGAACGCACCTACCGGCCACAACTGTGTCTTGTGCAAGTCAAGTCTGAACAGACACTCGCCTGTATCGATGCACAGGCAATTGACGATCTCTCACCATTAATGGATGTTTTACACAATCCGGACATCACGAAAGTACTTCACGCAGCATCGCAGGATTTGGAAATTTTTTATCTGCTGTCAAAAGGCAAAGTGCCCGCCCCTATTTTCGACACACAGCTGGCAGCACCTCTACTGGGTTACAACGAACAAATCGGCTATGGCAATCTCGTTAATGAGATGCTCGACATTAGTTTGAGTAAAGCGCACACACGTGCCGACTGGACGCGTCGCCCCTTACCGGATAAGCAAATCGATTATGCACTCGACGATGTTATCTATCTAGAGCAACTGTATGTAAAGATGCATGCAGCATTGACAGAACGAGACAGACTTGACTGGTTATCGCCTGAATTTCGTGAGTGGGAAAAGCCTGCGAAGTATGACCAGCCTGCCGGGCAGCGATGGCTCAAAGTGCGTAACATCCAGCGCTATAAAGGCGCCGCGCTTTCTTGTATTCAGGCGTTGGCCGAATGGCGTGAAATCAAGGCACGCGAACTGAATCGACCACGCAACTGGCTTGTTAAAGACGATGTGCTTTGCTCGATTGCTCAGCTACAACCGGACAGCCTTGATGAACTTAATCATGTGCGCGGACTGGATGCAAAGTCGCGCCAGCGTTTTGGCAAAGAGATCGTTGAACTGATCAACGAAGCCAAGGCTCGAACACCGGAACCACTGCCACCTTTCAGCAAGAAGAAAAAGCTTAACGCAGTCAGCCTTTCCCGCATCCAGCTGCTGAACGCCTGGGCACATCAGCGTGCATCCGAACTGGATATCAACGCAACGATTCTGGCGCCACCGAAAATACTTGAGAAGTGCGTCACAAGCGGGTGTGAAGAAGCCTTGCATGGCTGGCGTTCTCCTTTATTACTCGAGGATTTCAGCGCGATACTGGACGGGAAGCTTGCGGTGATTGCGAGTGAAAACGGCTTGCAGTTAAAAAAGTCATGACGATAAGAGCAATCAGTTAAGAACGGCTATTGCGCAAAGTCCATGCTCGTGTAATCCTTACCCCTGATTACGGCAAGCTTGCCTCACCCCAGTTTAAACAGGCCTTGAAAATGACCGACGGCGCGACCGCGACAAAGTTAAACAGCCCTTTGTCGAACACTAATATTCTCTCAGAAACCAAGCTGATTTCACCGGCCGAACTCAAAGCCCGTTACCCGCGCTCAGAGCACGCAACACAAACCATCGAGAAAGGTCGTCGTGATGTCGAAGCCATACTCGACGGACACGACAAGCGCCTGCTTGTGGTCGCCGGCCCCTGCTCGGTTCACGATATCGATGCTGCCAAGGAATATGCGCAGCGGCTACTCACACTGCGTCACAAGCTCGACAAGCATATTAATCTGGTCATGCGCGTCTATTTTGAAAAGCCGCGTACCACTGTTGGCTGGAAAGGTCTGATTAACGATCCGCACTTGAACGATACGTTCGATATAGAAACCGGTTTGGGGATGGCGCGTGAACTGCTCGCATGGCTTGCTGAAATCGGACTGCCTACCGGCACCGAAGCACTCGACCCAATCAGCCCGCAGTATTTATCAGATCTGTTCACCTGGTCGGCGATTGGTGCACGTACCACTGAGTCGCAAACACATCGCGAAATGTCGAGTGGCCTGTCCACCGCTGTTGGGTTCAAGAACGGTACCGACGGCAATCTTGCTGTGGCAACCAATGCAATGAAATCCGCATCGCAACCGCATCGCTTTTTGGGAATCGATTCGCATGGCCAGGCGACCGTACTCGAAACCCGTGGTAATCAATACGGCCACGTGATTTTGCGCGGCGGCAAAACCCCCAATTTCGATTCGGTTAACGTCGCGCTGGCAGAACAGGCACTTGAAGATGCCGGTTTACCCAAACGCATCATGATTGACTGCTCGCATGCGAACGCACACAAAGACCACAAGCGCCAACCCATGGTGGCAAAAAACGTGATTGAACAGCTTGTGTCGGGTAACGAATCCATTATCGGCATTATGCTCGAATCGAACCTGCACGAAGGTAATCAGAAACTCGCCGACCCAAAAGACTTGCAACACGGTGTATCCATTACCGATGCCTGCATTGACTGGGACACAACTGAAAGCTTGTTACTTGAGCTTCACCAAGCGTTGGCCGAGCGAGCAGCCTCTGAAGCGTAGGTTCTAAACAGCGATCAAATCAGTCCCAGGTGCAAGACCAGGAATAAGGCCATCCCCAGCGTGATGGTCAACAGTAAATGCCGCGTGACTGCGGCTATGACGATCGCCACCACACCAGCAACCAGGTGGCTGTTATCAAACGATAGCAGCCAGGTTCCTTCGGGTTTAAACAGGATTGGTGTGCACAGCGCCGTCAGCACGGCGACTGGCACAAAGCGCAAGGCCTGCTCGACGCGTTTTGAAAAACGCATGCGGCCACTTAGCGCCAGTACGGAATAGCGAACCCCGAAGGTTACGCTCATCATGCCGACAATCAATGCGATTTGTTCTAATGCGCTCATGTCAGGGTTGTTTCTGATCAGATGATTCGTTGGACGAATCATGCGGAAGAAAATTCTCGATTAACACTCCCGCCACGATACCGCACAGCGCAGCCAGAATTAAACCCAATTGGTGCGGCAGCCCGTTCAACAGCAGTGCCATAGCACCTGCCACCAAAGCGCAAACCAACATGGGCCATCGCCTGATGAGCGGTACAACAATACCGATAAAGGTCACCACCATCGCAAACTCAAGCCCAAGATCACCCACGCTTTTCAAGCGTTGGCCTGTAACAATGCCGGCAACCGTCCATAGCTGCCAATTGACATACATCAGTAACGCGCCACCAAAATAAAACCAGTGCTTGTTCGGTGATTCATCGGCTTGTTCAAAACGATGAATGACGGCTGCATAGGCTTCATCGGTTAATAGAAACGCCAACGGTGCAAGCCAGCGATGAGACAGATGACGAAGGTAGGGTCCGAGGGATGCAGCATATAAAGCGTGCCGCAGATTGACCACGAAAGTTGTCAGTACAATGATCCCCACACTGGCGCCTTGCCCTACCAGTCCGGCTGCAACAAATTGAGAAGAGCCTGCAAACACTATAAGACTTAACCCCATGGTTGCCCACCAGGATAAACCAACAGATACGGCCAACGCGCCAAACAACATCCCGAACGGTGTCGCACCGATAACCAGCGGAATTATCGCTCGCATACCGGCGAAAAATTCGCTACGTGCAGACGTTGAGTGATTCATGTGTTCCAGTCAAGCTCGCAAGCTCGCCACAAGTACCAGCTGGCAACCGATCGATAAGGAGCCCATAACAATCCGGCTTCGGTAAGTTCAGTGGGGGTTGGCAGCGCATCGGTTCCGTAGGCAAAGTGATAGCCTTTGCGTACACCCAAGTCATTCAACGGCAACACATCTGCCCTGCCAAGACGAAATATCAACATCATTTCAACGGTCCAGCGTCCAACGCCTCTTACCGAACTCAAGCGCTCTATAATGCGCTCGTCGCTTTCGCTTTGCAGCACAGCCAGATCAGGTACGGTACCATCGATGCGCCTGGAGGCCAGGTCTTTGACGGCCAGCACTTTGGCCTTTGACAATCCGGCCGAGCGCAGGGTGTCATCGTCGGTCTTGAGCAAGGTCGCAGGTTGTATCTCGCTGTCGAAAAGAGCTGTGACTCTGGCATGAATGGCTCCGGCCGCTTTAGTGGAGAGCTGTTGATGGACGATAGCTCGCAATAAAGCTTCAAACGGACTCAGCTCGAACTCGGTCTGCATTTTAAACGGACCAACGCGTTTAATCAGCCGGGCCATGACGGGGTCCGCATTTTTAAGACGGCGTCGGGCAGTTTCTGGCTTGTATTGCAAAGACATCGGTATACAAGTGTGTTCGGTTGCGGCATCGTGTCGTTTATTAAGCCGCTAGTATAATCGTAAAGTGAGCATGCTCGGCAGAGAGGCACAATTTGAACGTAAACCTCGATAATCGATCAGCTATTGACACGCTCGAAGCCTAGGGCTGCGAACGCACTCAATGCCAATAAACGAAGCACATGTAACAGGTCATGAAAACCGGATTTAATCAGCAACGCGACTCACTGTTTGCCAACCCGCTTGGGGAAGTCAGCGACTTTACCTTCGATAAGCGCGTTGTTGACGTGTTTCCTGACATGTTAAAGCGCTCAATTCCAGGATACGAAGCGATTATCTCGCAAACCGGTCTTCTGGCTGCCCGTTTCGTGCAACCCGAAACTCACTTGTACGACCTCGGTTGTTCCCTGGGTGCGACGACCTTGTCCATGCGCCAATCACTGATGGATGCCCGGAAAGAAGAGCCAGCGTTAGCGCAAGGCTGCGTTATTCATGCGATCGATAATTCGCAGGCAATGCTCGACAAATGCGCCGAGCTTATCGCCACACAAGTCGATACAGATACGCTACCGGTCCACCTGGCTTGTGATGACATTCAACATAGCAAGCTTGAAAACGCATCAGTTGTAGCCATGAACTTTACCTTACAGTTCATATCACCCCAATATCGCGATGCGCTTATTCAATCTATTGCACGAGCCATGAAGCCAGGCGGTGTGTTGATACTCTCTGAAAAAGTCACTTTTGATGACCCAGTGCTTAGTGAGCTACACATCAACATGTACCATAACTTTAAACGTGCAAACGGTTACTCTGATCTTGAAATCAGTCAAAAACGCACCGCGCTGGAAAATGTGTTAATACCGGACACATTAAACACACATGCGAACAGATTGGCTAACGCGGGATTTAAAAGCTCCAGCGTCTGGTTTCAGTGCTTTAACTTTGCCTCGATTATCGCTATCAAATAATGTGCGAACCACAGCAAGGCTGCATTCAGGCAAGACGCAATACGTATGAACGACAATAACAATAATACTTTTACACTCGATGAAACCGGCCTTCGAAACGCCTGGGCCGACACACCGATATCTGAGTGGGCTGATGCATTAATTGATGCTGCCAACCAACGAATGAGTGGGCGTCATCATGGAGATTTGCCTCGCTGGAGAGCCGCATTAGGTTCTTTACCTGAATTGCCTGTATCCCGAATTGAACTCGACCACGAAGCAGGCGTAGCCGTACTAACCGATGCAGACATAGCCGCAGATAAGGCAGCTGCCGATGACGATCAAAGCAGTACAGATGCGGCCGCACACTCAGCTACACAGTCCATTGAGTCTGAATTATTGAACGACACTGCACACGCCTACCCTGAACTGGTTTCCGCTTTACAAGGGTTGAAACCCTGGCGGAAAGGGCCGTATCGCATTGCTGATGTAACGATTAATACCGAATGGCGATCGGACTGGAAATGGAATCGCGTGTACCCACACATCACGCCCTTGCAAAACCGCACCGTACTTGATGTCGGATGTGGTAACGGGTATCACATGTGGCGGATGCGAGCACAAGGTGCATCAAGCGTACTTGGCATCGACCCTGGCGTACTGTTTATGCTGCAGTTTCAAGCTCTGCAGCACTATATAAACGATAAGGCAGTAAGCATTCTGCCATTAACCATGGAAACGCTTCCGACCAATATGCACAGCTTCGACACTGTGTTCTCTATGGGTGTGCTTTACCACAGGAAAGAGCCACGTGCGCATCTTGCTGAGCTTCGCCAGGCGATGGTACCGGGGGGTGAGCTGGTACTTGAGACGCTGGTGGCACTGGGTGAAGATGAATCTGAACTAAACATCGAAGAGCGTTATGCCCGGATGAGAAACATCTGGTCACTGCCATCGGTTCCATTACTGGCAAAGTGGATGAAGGACGCCGGATTTAAAAACATACGCTGCGTATCGGTCGATATCACCTCACAACTGGAGCAGCGCACCACAGACTGGATGCCATATGAATCACTGGCAGAATCGCTCGACCCGGAAAACAAGGCACTCACCGTGGAAGGCCTGCCACGCCCAAGGCGCGCGGTGATGATCGCGGATGCACCGCAGAATTAGATAACGATGCGGCGTTTACACATTACGCGTGTGAATGAACTGCGCGGTAAAGATACCAACAGCTATCAGTCAGTCTTATAAATCAACCACAATCACACCGTCTTTTTCCAGCGCTCTGGACTGACAAAGTATAATGTGCGATTCACGCTGCTTAGCCGACAGCACAAAATCGCGGTGCTCAACCTCACCCTCTACCAACCCGCACTTACAAACGCCGCATAAACCATCAGAGCATTTGATATCGATGTTAATACCCTGCTCTACCATGACATCGGTGGCAGACTTATCAGCTGGTATAGCGAACTCCTGACCAGAGCTTTTTAATTTTACGCTGAAGGGGTGATTTATATAGTCGGGTATTTCAGGAACATTAAAGTACTCAAGATGCCGATGTTCCTCGGGTATACCCGCCTTTGCAGCTGCATCCATCACCGCCGACATGTAGTTCTCCGCACCACATGTGTAGACATGGGTTCCTGTACGTGCAGACGCACCGGTACCGGCAGCAGTGAAAATGGACTCGAATTCAGCGCGACTGCCTTCATCAGTAACGTGGTAGTGCACTTTGTCCGCCCACGGCATGGCTGCAAGGTCTGACAGATACCCCATCGTCTCTCGAGCTCGTCCGGAATAATGTAATTCAAAACTGGCATTGATCGCGTGCAGACGATGCGCCATGGCAATCAGTGGTGTAATACCGATACCACCGCCAAGTAACAAAGTATGACCCGCTTGCTCATCGAGTTCGAAGTGATTAATCGGCTTGGATATAAAGAGCCTGCGCCCTTTGGTAAATATACGATGCATGAGCAAAGAACCGCCACGCCCCGTATCTTCGCGCAGCACGCCAATTTGATATTTTGATCTATCCGCCGGATTCCCGCTCATGGAATATTGCCGCAAGTACTCAGGCGCAACGACAATGTCCAGATGAGCTCCCGCGCTCCACTCAGGCAGTTCAGAACCATCGAGTGTCTGAAACTCGTACTTGCAAATATCATCGGTCATATGATCAACGGTAACCAGCTCCACCTGTATAACCGGGCTTTCACCATCGGCTGTATACACATGAGCCAGACCATCGGTCTCACCTTTTGCAAGCTTTGCTTTATAGCTTTCAGCAGTGATCATTGCCTGATACGCTTCAATGCCTTTTTCCCTGTCCATCGGAAATGGATATGGGTATGGATGCGGGGCAAGGTTTGCAGGATAAACAGCCAGAGTTTGGTCTTCGTATTTCAGATGTAAATCCTTTTGCAGTGTTCGCTCATTCACAGGCTTATCTGTCGGTTGAAAGCGACCATCGGGCTGTGCTTCCAAATCCCACCACCATTTTTTTACCGGGTTCAGACTGCCGTTGCCAAGCGCATCGTCAAGTTTTGCCAAAACCGGTGCGGCTGCCGGAATATTCATTGCAGCCCACCGGAACGGTTTTTCTTTAAACAAGCCTTCAAGGTTCCACGGACAAGTTTTCATGCATCGTCCACACATTGCACCGCCAGGTGTTGTCACGCGATAGTTTGTGCATTTCTGAGAGTCGGATTTCCAGATCTCATAACCGTTGAACATTAATTTCGGACCGGCAGTGATCGCACCCGACGGACACTCGCGCGCGCACTTGTTGCAGCTTTCGCAAAATTTCTGCAAACCAAAATCAATCGGCTTATCGTGGGCCAGTGGCATATCGGTTGTGACAACACCGGATTTTAATCTTGGTCCTAAAAAGGGATTCAGAATAACTTCACCTATTCGCGATACTTCACCCAAACCCGATAGCAATAACAACGGTGGCTGTAACACTTCACCATCCAAAACCGTGTGCGCTTTTGCTTTGAATCCAAGATGACGAATCTGCTTGGCGAGTACGCCGCCAAGTAAAGAGAAACGCAAGTACGCGCGCATGGATTGAGAAACCGCTATCCAGTCATCACCAGAGGACCCTTCCATGGTGTTGTAACCCTGATCGATGACCATGGAGATGGCTTGGTCGTGCGGTGGGTCGAGAACCTCTCCTCTGGCATCGTGTGAATACCAGCTCCAATCCGGGCAACGGGAAATACCCACCGCATCTGCGCCCAAAAAATAACTCGTGGCCTTGATCAAATCACTGGCTTGCTGCGGGTCTAGCTTGGTCCGGCTGGTTTCAGCCGCTCCGTCCTGCAGCAGCACAAATGCACCGAGTGCTCGACGCTGCGCCATAGAGGGTGCCGCTTTACTCACATATTTACCACCTTTTGCGCCTTCCTGAAGTTGCTTGCCCATATCACCAAAGTTTGCACGCGCAAACATGTCGGTACGCTTGGGTACACGTGCAACACGCGCTTCATCAATAAAGGTGGTGGGTAGGTCAACGCGGTTCAGGGTTTCAAACGGGTGTGCGCCATCCACGAATCGACGCTTGGCGTAGGCCACATGGTTCATCGCATTTTTTGCCGTACCTACTCCAAGCTTCCAGCGAAGTCCATGCGAGCGACGCGTGTCTTGCTCATCAAGGTTAACCAACGGCTGATCGCAAGCCAGCTCGAATGAGGTAGTGATTGCACCAATACCAAAGCGTTGTCCTAAATAAGGATTAACCATGCACTCATCTTCAACAGTGGCAAGGCCTGCCTGCATTGCCAGCTGATTCAGGTTGACATCGCTGGTAGTGGCACTGTGCGCACGCGCATCGTATCCGAGTAGTCGGATATAGTTTGCCAACACAACCGCTGTTTCCGATGCAAGCAAACAAGCCCTATGCGCCTGAGCATTGATAATCCAGTCGGTGCCTGGCTCATCGATCGTCGGGTCTCGCGGGTACTCGTAAAGAAAAACCAAAGCGTGTGTATGACCGTCGATGGAACTCGGCGGTGCATTCATGGAATCGCGCAGGTCAGCCATGATCAAGTCAATGCCGGCGGCAAGTGTTTTGGTTTGTCGCGTGCGTAAATCTTCGGCCAAACGATCAATGCCGGGGTTTCTGATTGGAGCATCAAGAAGCGCATCAGGCTCAACCAAACACGTACCCACCATAGACGCATCGGCAAAGTACGCAAACGCTTTTAAATGATTTGCGCGATCGACAGGATCATCAGGACATATGGCTCTTGCCTTGTTCGTCAAACCTGTTCGAATTGCATCCAGCATGGCCTGATGTTCTCGCATGGCATTAACAATAGAGAACGGTGCATCGGGCAAATCAAAACTCAACGGTTGCATGGTCGGTGCATTAACCGACTGCATCGACGCCGCTCGCCTGCCAAGTAACTCCACAGGATAAGCGCCCAGATGGGGTGCCCTGTTTTTATCTGTAAATATGCGCATAGTGCCCTGCTACGGTTTCATGACATCATTTAAGTTGACTGACAAAGTCAACTAATTCGATTCACTGATTAAAAGTACGAACCAAAAAGTAAAGACCAGGTAAGCGTCGTAAGCGATATACCGTATGCGACACAAATGGCAACGTATGCACAAATATCGTGTGTTGTCATGGTGCATTTGGGTATGGCACATCTGGGTCTGGTTACGTTCTGTCAAACAGCTGTAACCTCCTGTTTTTCTTATCACCGTTATAAAGCAACTTCGCACTTTTGGAGTCATTAGTTACAAAGAACAATCAGGCATAGCTTCGGCAATCAAACAGATTATAAAAATCAGCCAACACGAGCATTTGTTTTGAAAGTGTGCGACCGAACCATTACTCAAACACTTTAAGTACTTCACCAAGAACTACTACAACAAAAAAATGACTGAAGAGCTACAACACTACAGGCTTCATCACCGATTGAGTTACCAGATGAGCCTTGCAACCAAGCTCATGCAAAGCAGCCTTGACGGCGCACTTGCACCGCAAAAAATTTCACTGATGCAGTGGTACATACTGGCAGGAGTGGAAATTGAAAACCAGTGTTCTCCGTCTGATTTAGCCGACCATATTGGTGTGAGTCGCCCCGCCGTCTCGCGTCTTCTGAAGAGCATGGAATCAGATAAGCTTATCGAGCGCAACATTATAGGTGAGGACGGACGAACCCGGCTGTTGACTTTGACTGACGACGGGCGCGAAAAACTGCATGCCTCATGGGCCGACATTCAGAAACACGAGCTGTGTTTCATGAGCAAATTATCAACGGCACAGCTCGATGCGCTGAACGACATCATCAACACACTGCTTGATGGCGTGAATGTTGAACCGAGCCAAGCTGAACAACCCGAAGATGAACCTGCATAACCAGTAAAATTATACCAATAAAGTACCAATTAGCACCAATGTGTGCCCTGTCAATCAAACTGGCCAACGATTTGCTCACATTTGATCCCACGCAGGAGCAACAATTTTCGCGCAACAACGGGATAAAAACGCCCTGTCAGGTAGCTGCAAACACACATTCGTGACGCCGTAATAAATTCGTGCGCCATGAACCATGATTTTGTTCACCAGCTCGTTATAATTCGCACCATCGAAGCGGTATCGAAATAATTGCATGGCCATAGCACAAGCCTCATCGTCGGCGTTCCCTTCCCCGGGCATCCGCCCGGTTGAAACCTCGCCAGGAACAAATGAGCCAGGCATCGAAAACGGTACCCGAACTGAGTTCGACGGACTCGAGTACATCCACTACGACGATCGCTGGGTTCGCTACTACCAACCGCTCGATGAGTCACTGGCCTCCAAAAAGCTGCTAATCGACCACCTCACGCGTCGAACTTTCCATCACACAGAACCTGGTATCAACACACCGGGCCATCGGCTTGACGCCGCACGCAAAGCCTATGAGTCGCAAACCGACCCTGCCATGAAGCGCGTCAATGCCGCCATGCTTGCTGGTGCGCTGTTTAACCGGGCTACCGATTTATTTACCAGCATTGTGGAGCTGGAAGAAAAAGGTGTGAAGGTCAGCCGCGATAACGAGCTGATGCGTTCTTGCGGCAGCTGCTTCGAAGAAGCGCTGGAGCTAGGCAAGGATGTTAAACACCATAGCGGCGAAGAAGGTATTGACGAAGTCTGGGGCGAACCGTTTCGCGCTTTCACCACAAACATAAATCAGTATTATGAGTCGCGCTTTATCAAAGTGGCTCAGACCATGAATAACATTGAATTGCTGGCCAACACCATTAAACAGACGTTTTGCAATCGGCCTGAATTTGAAGGTCTGGCAGCACTGGTGGATACCTACGCCGATGCTGCACAACACGAATGTGAAACCATGAAAAGTGATTCAACCATTTTCGATATCTGGCCGCGTTTTATTGCAACGGGTGAAAAACTTGCCGAGTATCAACCCACCCTGCAAGACGGGTGTTCTCGTGAATGCCAATACGCCATTGAGCACGCCATGCAAACCCTGGTTGCCGGGCGAGATCTGATTAACTGGGTGGCACGAGCGCGGGTTCCCATGCCCAAAAGTACCGAAATTTACCTTGCTCGGTGCCAATCACTGAAAGACAGACTCGCGGTGTGCTGACGCAAACCGGCGACCACTCCAACACGCTTTTTTCAGAAAGATACCAGCAAACGTATCACTCCAGCTTCGGCGCTCTGACCGAATCCATGCACGTTTTCATAGACGGCGCTGGCGTCAACAGACGGCTGCGCGAACGCAAGCGTACACGCGTGCTTGAAATTGGATTCGGATTAGGATTGAACTGCTTGCTCTGTGCCGACAATGCAGCCATCCACGAAACGCATCTGGACTATGTTGGTGTGGAAAACGATTTGATCAGCGCAAGTCAACTCCGTTCGCTGAATTATTCACGCTGGCTTAGACACCCATCGCTTGTGGACGAGCTGGCAGGATTGGTTCAGCGCTTGAAAAACAAAATGCAACTGAGCGAACAGCCAAACAACACCATTCAACTGAGCAAACACAGCTCCGTCACTTTACACATAGGCGATGCCACATCGAATCAAGTCCACCAATCACTTAGCTGCCTGCCACAATTCGATGTGATATTTCTCGATGCATTTAGCCCCGAAGCCAACCCGGAATGCTGGACAACCGACTTCTTCAGCCAACTTTGCTCCCTGTTGTCACCAGATGGCACACTGGCCACGTATTGCGTTAAAGGGGC
Organism: uncultured Granulosicoccaceae bacterium; assembly: GCA_937981955.1. Classification (GTDB taxonomy): domain Bacteria; phylum Pseudomonadota; class Gammaproteobacteria; order Granulosicoccales; family Granulosicoccaceae; genus Granulosicoccus. Next base: position 7,462 of record CALJNA010000030.1, on the reverse strand, counting down.
TGTTCGCCGTAATTTACAGTCAGCCGGGTTTAAAGTTGAAAAATACCCGGGACCAGCAGGAAAACGCGAGGTTTTACGCGCGAATATCGACCCGAAACACGTTACTTGGTAAGCAATCGTTACGTGTTGGCCAATCACGGGAGTTTTACCGGATTATCCGGCGCCGCACACCCTATAATCTGCGACGCGCGCCCACAGAGGCAACCCAGCTCACAGTACAACGTGAATTTGAGGGATGCCTCACCTATTGGTTCGCGCAAAGCTGCCGATAAAAAGACCTGAAAGACGGTTGTTTTTTAGCAGCAACTAACCAGAATTTACGAATAAAAACAGCATATTGGCGATATATACTGCCTTTGTGTTAGCTGCAGGGCACACCTGCAAATACAGGACTTGAAATGAAAGTAACGATTTACGGTTCAGGCTACGTTGGATTGGTCACCGGTTCACTGCTCGCTGATGTGGGCAACGATGTGCTGTGTGTCGACGTCGATGAGAAAAAAGTGGCGAACCTGAAAAAAGGTGTCATTCCGATCTTCGAACCGGGTCTGGACGATGTGATCAAGCGTAACGTCGCCGCTGACCGCCTGGACTTCACCACCGACATGGACCAGGCCGTAGCACACAGTCAGGTGCAATTCATCGCAGTGGGAACCCCTCCGGGTGAAGATGGTTCTGCGGACATGCAATACGTTGCGGCAGTGGCCAAAACCATTGCTGATCGCATGACCGACAAGAAGATCATCGTCAACAAGTCAACCGTGCCAGTGGGCACTGGCGACATGGTTGAAGATGTGGTTGCCAAAGGACAGAAAGAACGTGGTGTGGACATCCCCGTTGCTGTTATTTCAAACCCTGAGTTCTTAAAAGAAGGTGCAGCCATCGATGACTTCATGAAGCCGGACAGAATTGTTATTGGCACCGACGATGACGAAGCAAAAGAGATCATGCGTGAACTCTATGCACCGTTCTGCCGAAATCACGACAAGCTGGTTTTCATGAATCGTCGTTCGTCAGAACTGACCAAGTATGCAGCCAACTCTTTGCTTGCTACCAAGATCAGTTTCATGAACGAGCTGTCAAACATTGCTGACCGCGTTGGTGCAGACATTGAAGATGTGCGGCACGGTATAGGCTCAGACCCGCGCATTGGCTATCACTTTATCTACCCAGGTTGCGGTTACGGTGGATCATGTTTTCCTAAAGACGTTAAAGCGCTGGTACAAACCTCCAAGCAGGTTGGCTATACCGCTGAATTGCTCGAGTCTGTTGATGCAGTAAATGATCGTCAGAAGCACGTGCTGTTTGAAAAACTGATGAAGCACTTCGATAACGACATCAAGGGTCGAACATTCGCTGTATGGGGTTTGTCTTTCAAACCGAATACCGATGATCTTCGCGAAGCGCCTTCACGCGTATTAATTGAATCCATTCTGGAAAACGGTGGCATGGTTCGCGCCTATGACCCGGTTGCCATGGCTGAAATGCGTCACTTCTACCCTGACGAAAAACGCATTGAACTGGTGGGTACGGCTCAGGATACGGTCGATGGTGCAGATGCATTGTTAATCGCAACCGAGTGGAGTGAATTCCGCAGCCCGAATTGGGAAGCAATGAAAAAAGGCCTGAACCAACCACTAATCATTGACGGTCGTAACCTGTATGACCCAGCTGTTGTTCAGGAGCACGGTTTCATGTATGACTGCATTGGCCGTCCGGGCGTTGGTGATCGCCGGCAAAAAAAAAGTAAAGTAGCCTGATCGACAGACTTTACTCTGCATAAACACTTTGCGTAAACACCCTGTGTAAACGCTGTGCGTAAATATTCTGTGGTGTAGAATTATATGGATGCACTTGCGCATCAACACTAAAAAAACCTCGCCTTTATGGCGGGGTTTTTTTTCGCCCCTTTTATGAAGCCATGCTCCCATCCCCAACGAGTCGGGTCAGCTTGTGATTGAGACCCCAACCACCGCATCCGCGTGGCGCCAACGTGTTCTGTGGCTGGCTGTCCCGATCATTCTGTCGAACATCACTGTACCTCTGGTAGGTATTGTTGATACCGCTGTAATGGGCCGTATGGCATCACCCGATTATTTGTCAGCAACAGCGATTGCTGCAACTTTGTTTAGCTCGATCTATTGGGTGTTCGGTTTTCTACGCATGGGCACATCCGGCCTGGTGGCACAAAGCCTAGGTGCATCGATGCCTCAAAGAGCGCAACGAAACGCACTGCGATCGTTGTTGCTAGCCATGTTGTTCGGTGGCCTGCTATTGCTGGCAGCGCCAGTGCTGTTTCAGCTTGGTATGTGGGCCATGGACGTGTCCAGCGACGTACACGCACTGGCCAGAGAATACTTCTCGATTCGCGTTTTCTCAGCACCTGCTACGCTTGCCATGTACAGCATCATCGGCACGCTCGTTGGACAACAGCGCATGCGTTCGGTGTTTGTGCTGCAGTTGGTTCTCAATATCACCAACGTGCTACTCACCCTGCTCTTTTTCAATCTCACAGACTGGAATATCACTGGCGTTGCGTTAGCTACCGTGATCAGTGAGTACCTGGCCATGGTTGTTGGTCTTGCACTGTTATGGAGCAGTCTGAATGTACGCAAAAACATTGAAGACATCCCCTCGCAGGGCTGGCTGTGGGAACGTCAGAAACTACTCGAATTTTTCAAGATCGGTTCAGACTTGTTTATTCGGACTCTGTGTCTGACTGCCGCCTTTTACTGGCTGATGATGATGAGCACAAAGCTTGGCTTGATTGTGTTGGCAGTGAATGCTGTGTTCATTCAGATGTTGCATTTCATGGCGCATGCACTGGACGGGTTTTCACATGCCGCCGAAACACTGGCTGGTCACGCCTACGGCAAACGCGACCGTGTCTCACTTTCATCTGCCGTTCGGGCTGCCACATTCTGGGCGCTGATTCTGGCGTTGATGTTCACGGTTGTTTACGCATGCTTTGGAAGCCAGATTTTCAACTTGATGACAACGCAAAAACCCGTACAAAACGCGGCTCAGACATGGCTTTTATGGATCGCACTAACCCCTTTGGTGGGGGTCTGGAGCTTCCTTCTTGATGGTATCTTCACCGGCACGACACACACACGCGAAATGCGTAACGGTATGATCATTTCATTAACAATATTTATCTGCGCATCCTTGGTTCTGGTGCCGCTATTAAATAACCATGGATTGTGGATTAGTTACTACATTCTGATGATCGCCAGAGCCGCAACGCTTGGTTTCTGGTACCCGAGATTACTGAAAATTTAAGCAGCAGCAGGTTTAGTAAGTAAAAGTGCAATTCGAAACCGACAAGTCACTCACCGAGCTCAACACGCTGGGTTTCTCACAGAGCGCCGAGCGCTACATTGAAGTAGAAACGGACGAGCAGCTCAATGAGGCCGTGGAAGAAGCCAACAAACAGGAATGGCCTGTGTTCATTCTCGGCGGCGGCAGCAACATCGTCCTGACGAAGGACATTCCCGGCCTGGTGATTCGTTTCACCCGCGAAACGCTGAATTACGAGAATCGTGGAGAAGAGAATTCGTGGTTGTTTCGCCTCAAAGTCAGTGCCGGCATGAACTGGCACCGCCTGGTGCGCGATAGCATGTCTCGCGGCCTGCCAGGGCTAGAGAACCTGAGCCTGATACCGGGTAATGTGGGAGCAGCACCGGTGCAGAATATCGGTGCCTATGGCGTAGAGATCAAAGACCGGTTCGAATCCCTGCGCGCTTTGCACCTGCCAACCAATGAATGGCATACGTTCGATCACGATGCTTGTGAGTTCAGCTATCGGGACAGCTATTTTAAGCGCCATACAGGCGAGTACTGCATAACCGAGATGAACTTGCACGTAGGCAACGATAAGCCGTTTGAGACCGAATACGGCAGCCTCAAGGAAGCCCTGGAACGACAGCAGCTCGACAAGCTGACACCAGTAGCAATCAGTGACACAGTGTGCAAAATTCGCCAGACCAAACTGCCCGACCCGGCTCAGATTTGTAATGCCGGCAGTTTTTTCCACAACCCGGTAGTGCCCGAGACACAATTCGACGGCTTAAAGCAACGTTTTCCAAATATCGTGGCGTACCCGCAGGAAGATGGCCAGGTCAAACTCGCTGCAGGTTGGCTGATCGATTCGCTTGGGCTTCGAGGTGATCGTCGCGGCGCTGTGGGGGTTTATGACAAGCAGGCGTTGGTGTTGGTGCACCACGGTGGCGGGACTGGTACCGAGCTTGTGGCTTATGCTGATGAGATTCGGGCCGGGGTTGAGGAGAAGTACGGGGTGAAGTTGAGTGTGGAGCCGCAGGTTGTTTGATACGGTATTTCGATTTGCCACTGATCAAGCCGCTTTCAACGTTACTTACTGACCAAACCCAACGCGTTGCTGACCAATCCCAACGCGTTACCGACAATTCCTCACGCGTTGCTAACCGTTCCTGATGCGTTACCGATTATCCTTAACGTGTTTTATGCGGCGAGATATTCCAGATTTCGTTCCCATTGCCGCTGTTGTGCAACCCACAATTGCACCGCATGGATAGACGAATCCAATTTCACCGAAGCCAAAGGAATGGGTTGATCAATATCCACAGCGCCGGTAAGCGTTGCATAATCGAGTAAACCCATTGGCAGAAAACCGTCGGAACCGGCGACGGTATCGATGTGACCGTACGCAGCAAATCCACCAATACCATCTAATTCCTCACCAGGTTGAAGCGCTTTTTTTGCAATTGCAAGCACCTCGGAAACATGAGGTTGAGTAACTCGTCCCAAAGGCTCTTTGTCGATGAGTAACGAAGTTAGCGTTGCCGGCAGCTCCAGATGAACAAGATGGTAAGGTTTAAAAAAGAAATAGTCAGGGCCTTCGCCCATCTTGTAGAGGGTCATCGCTTTCTTATGCAATGCGTAATCCGGATGCCGTCCCATTGCGGCAACGCCTGCACCAAAATCACCACCCCACGTAAAATCCACATGCGATCCGCCTGTCAAAACGGTCGCTATGTCTTTGGCCGCGTCTTCCTGAGATGTTTTGAAGCCAGTCATACCGCGCTTTATCGGAACCATTCCGGTTACGTTGGCAACAACGGCGTTTTCTACTTGCATTTTGGTACCGTCGCCAAACGATGTTGTCATTTTCGCCGACGTGGTGTCTCGTTTAGTGAAGCCTGCTCCGGTTTCCGGGTTCTGATAAACATTCAAGTGTCGCTTGCAATTAATCAGTGTTGTGGCTTCAAAGCCCATTGATTCTATTTCCTGCTTCAGTCGAAGCATTACACCCGGTTGATCGCCATCTGCGATGGTGTAAATAACATCGTTTGTATCCGCCAACGCGTGAAAAGTAAATCCGAGCAGTGCATCTGCCTCCGCGTTATAGGAAATTACATTCTTGCCCGCATTCAGACACATTGTAATGGCGTTGGCGCCGTAGTTAATTGCACCGGTTGCCTCAATGACAACTTCGACCGATATTTCCGGCAGTAATTCGACTTTTTCTGTTATTGCAGGTTTGCCATCTGATATGGCTCTGTTCAATACCTCAACTTCATTGGACACAACTATTTCGTTCTTATCGATACCACAGGAAACATAGGCATTGATCGCCTTGGCAATATCGCGCGCAACAATGACTGCTGCAACGGCCGCTGGTGTACCGTAAAGAATCTGTACGACACCTGTGCCGACATAGCCAGCACCAATTACGGCAATGTTTGTTTCGCCATGTTGCTGAGCGTGTTGCGCTAATCGCTTCAAGTTATTCATCAACTAAGTTTAGCTCCTAACATCCCTAAGCACATTGCCTCATTGCCATACGGTTTCCAAGTGGTGTAATCCCCTTCCAATAAAGTATTAGAGTTGGGAATTCAGAGCTGATAGGGGACGACTCGCTAACAGACTCTCGACACATATCCTGTCAGCACTCACCTGCTCCGGCATAAAAAAAGCCGCAGAAGCGGCTTTTTTTATACTATTCCCGCAATTAGCATGCGGTTAAATCAGTCCGAACTGTCTAGATGATATCCAGATCATCACTGAAACGTTTTCGCGACTTTCTGTCTTTATTGTTTCGCAGTGCCGCGCCGTTGGTGACCCTGGACGCAGGTTCCGGCATTTCCATCTGAGTCGTTAAATCGAACTCATTTTCATCGTAGCTGCCAACAGTCGCCACCGTTCTGGAAACACCGTTCTGGGCATGACGTTGAACACGGCTAGTCGATCCAACTGGCTCGCTACCATCTTGGTCATAGTCCAGATCGAGCTCGAAATCGCTGTCGTCAGTTCGGAGATGCATCAGCTCATCCTGAGTTAAGCGCAGCTTGCCAGCGTTATGTTTCTTCTTGTCGCCTTTATCAGTGTAACCATAGTAGTCATAGTAGCCCTGATAATAATAGTCGCCACCGTAGGAGGTGATTTTATCAATGTCTACCTGAGTGATTACTACGCCCGCCACCGGTGCGTTCACCTGCTTTAGTCGCTGCAAGCCACGTTTCACCAGCTCAATCGAGGTGTCGTGTGATTTAACTGCATAAACAACAGCGTCACAAAGTTTACTTAACACGAGTGCATCTGATACGGCTTGTGTAGGCGCACTATCAATAACGATTCGGTCATAACGCTCACTAAGTTGAGCCAAAATTTTCTCGAAGCGTTTAGAAGACAACAATTCAAGCGGCTGATCAGGGATGGGCCCTGATGGCAGAATATCAACGGTGCCATCGAAAGCACCTTGCTTAATACAGTCGCGCGCAGGTGCCGCGCCGGTTATCAAGCTACTCAAACCAGGTATGTTTTTATCAAACCCGGCAGCCTTCGCAACGGTTGGTCGTCGCATGTCGCAATCGATTAAAAGCACCTTTTCAATCTGCGCCAGCGAATAAGCCAGGTTGATGGACGCGGTAGATTTACCTTCACCCGGAACCGACGAGGTAATCATAATTATCTTGCGACCCTGCTCGCCATCGTCCATGCAAATGGCCGTGCGAGTGGTGTTGACCGACTCGGCAAATCGACCTTTTTTGTCAGGTATCTCCGCCGGATTCAGCGGTAATTCACGAGTGCCCTTGAACAAACCATTTTTTACCAATGGCAATATGCCCAGCAACTTAACGTTCAGTTTGCCTTCAACATCATTGGTACTTTTTATTGTGTCGTCCATTTGTTCGTAGAGGAATGCCATTAACATGGACAGAACCAGTGAGGCCAGACCAGCCAAAGCAATAATAAGTTGTTTCTTTGGTTTAACCGGTCCCACAGAAGCAACTGCGTAATCTGAAATAAGTGCGTTTGCCGTTACCAAGCCATCAGCAGAGTTAGCTTCGCTAATACGGTTAAAAAAAGTATCGTAAATTTCCTGGTTCGTTGCTACTTCGCGTTCAAGCGCATCAAGATCAAATTTCTTACTACCGATAACTTGAAATTTTTGCTTGCCAGCATCGATTTTGGCGCGAAT